>CAWVTM010000017.1:0-19622 GCA_963933305.1 uncultured bacterium | reverse complement strand
TTTGCGAATGTATATGAAAAAAACAATAGATAAGCATTTGTATAAATGTTTTTTTGGAATATTTATTTTGGTTAGTCAATTCAGTTTTGCTCAGACCACTGAAGAATTTAGTTTTATGGGGATGTTACAAACGCCTGATCGTCAAGTGATGACATATAAAATAGATCTAATAATCACTGACGGCCTTGTCTCGGGTACTTCTCTAATGGATATAGATGGACCTAACGCTACGACCTCTAGTATAGCCGGGAAGTATGATTACGCTACGAAAGAATTAAGCTATTCAGAAGACAAAGTACTTTCTTCTAAAGCTCCCTTAGATGGAGACTTTTGTTTCATAAGTATCAAGGCTAAAATGGCTGTAAAAAAGAAGAAATCTCATCTTAATGGTGACTTCTGGGGACTGGTAGATAAAAAGGACAGTTGTGTAGAGGGTCAAATCAGTATGGTGGCTACTTCTTACATCATGAATAAAATGAATACTGTAGCTAAGTTGATAGAGAAATCTGGGACAACAGACTCTACCACTTTAGCCAACTCAGATCTGGAAGAATTCAAAAAGTCTATAAGCACGCAGAGAATATCAAGTACTGAGAGTGTATCTATACGTGCAACTAACGGTAAATGCCTACTAAATATATGGGATGATGGTATAGAAGATGGTGATATTGTAAGTGTAAAATTGAATGGTATAATTGTATTATATAATTATACACTCAAAAAGGATATGAAAGCTGTAGGCATTACTTTGACTAAGGGTGAGAATATTATTGAGATCATAGCACAGAATACAGGTACTAGATTTCCAAATACAGCATACCTATCTGTAGAAGATACGGAGTCCAAAACTAAACTGTCATCTAACTTAGAAAAAGATCAGATTGCTAAGATTGTGGTAGTCTATTAATTGTTATCAGAAAATAAAACTTAATATTTACTTTGCAGCTATGTCGACAAGTACAAACGCACTGAAACGCACCAAACTATATAATAAGCACATAGAGCTAGGAGCCAAGATGGTTTCTTTTGCAGGTTTTGATATGCCTGTGAGCTATGCAGGCCTTACTCCAGAGCACCACGCTGTGCGAGATAGCGTAGGTATGTTTGATGTGAGTCATATGGGTGAGTTTAGCGTTAAGGGAAAAGATTCAGAAGCCCTAGTGGCTTGGATCTGTTCCAATAATATAAGTAAAGTAGCGGATATGCAAGCTCAGTATAACTGTATGCCAAATGACCAAGGAGGTATAGTAGACGATCTCATCGTATACCGCTGGAATGCGGAAGAATACACATTAGTGGTAAATGGAAGTAACATAGATAAAGACTGGGATTGGGTGATGAAGCAGAAAGAAGCTAAAGGTTTTGACTGTGAGTTAATAGACCAGTCAGATGATATATCTCTAATGGCGGTACAAGGTCCTAATGCAGAGAAAGTACTTCAGAAACTCACGGATATAGATCTAAGTGAAATAAAGTTTTATCATTTTGATGCAGGTACCTTCGGTGGTAGTGATGATGTGATCATAAGTAATACAGGGTATACGGGTTCTGGTGGTTTTGAGATATATACGTGGAATACAGATGCAGAGATGATCTGGGATGCTATCATGGAAGCAGGTAAGGAGTTTGACATTAAACCTTGTGGACTAGGAGCCAGAGACACCTTACGTTTAGAGAAAGGGTATTGCTTATATGGCAATGATATAGATGACACTACTTCTCCTATAGAAGCAGGACTAGGGTGGATTACCAAATTTGCGGAGCCATTCAATAACCAAGCATATCATAAAGACTTAAAAGAGAACGGTATCAGTCGTAAGCTTGTGGGTTTTGAAATGATAGATAGAGGAATCCCACGTCAGCACTATGAGCTAGTAGATGCAGATGGCAATACTATAGGAGAGGTAACCAGCGGTACGCAGAGCCCAAGCCTAGGTAAAGCCATAGGAATGGGATATGTGAAATCAGCCTTTGCAGCCGTGGATACAGAGATATACGTGAAAGTGAGAAATAAGATACTAAAAGCGAAGACCACTAAAGTTCCGTTTTTATAATCTGTGTAGTATGCCAAAAGTACTATTTGCATTTGTACTTATTTTTGGGACTGGACTTCCTGCGAAAAGTTGGACAATAAGTTGAGAGACTAAGCAGCTAGATTATTTTTATACGTGTTTAATTCAAATTCGTTAATTGTTTTGAATCCTAAAGTGGAGTGTCTTCTATTCTTATTGTACCAAGATTTAATCCAGTAGAATATAGATAATTCAGCTTCAGATCTAAGTTGACAGTTATGATTATACACCCATTCTACTTTGAGTGATTTAAAGAAGCTTTCAGTTACTGCATTATCCCAGCAGTTACCTTTCCTGCTCATACTTTGTTTTACTTTCCCATCTTAGCTTTTAAGGATGGTAGTAAAGCTATTGCTAGGATATTGCACTCCTCTATCTGAATGGAAAGCTAAAGGTTCGGTAAAAACTTCATTATTAACTGCCATATACCAAGCTGGAATAATAGTACCCTCGTTAGTCAAATTGCTACTCATAGACCAACCTACTATTTTTCTGTTAAACAAGTCTATAATCACCGTTAAATACATTCACCCCTGTTTGGTATGGATATAGGTCATATCTGATACCCATACTTCATTCCTTCTTGAAACTGTAAAATCCTGTTTCAATAAATTAGGGGCTACTGGATAATTGTGTTTAGAGTCAGTAGTTGCTTTGAATTTTCTTTTCCTTTTGGCAAACAAGTTATTAGCTCTCATTATTCGAGCTACTCGTGATTTGGATACTTTATATCCTAATACTCTTAAATCCTCTCTAATACGTGGAGAGCCATAACTCTGGTAGCTCTTTTCAAACACCTTCTGGATGTCTACGAGTAATTGCTCGTTTTCTAACCAAAGCTTTGATGGGTCATTACTTAACCAATGATAATAGCTACTTCTGCTGATAGCTAGCACTTTACACATCTTCTAGACTGAAAATCTCATCTTATGTTGTTTTACGAACCTATATTTTTCCTATCGCTCTTTGAGAAGATGCCCACCGCCTTTTTTAAGATATCCCTCTCTAACTCGGTATCCTTCAATTTTTTCTTTAATTCAGCTATCTCTTTCTGCTCATCAGTCAATTTGATCTTGCCTCTGCCTGGAAAACTGTTATTGCCATAATCCTTTAGTTCTCTACGTCAACGATAAAGTACCGATGGATAAACATCTAGCTCTTCAGCTATCTGTTTTATATTTCCTCTGGCATACGTTAGTTCTACTGCCTTCTGCTTGAACTCTAATGTGTAATTTGTTACTTTTCTTTTCTTCATCTTTTGATTATTGGAAGCTACAATAATCTCTTAACCTTATGTCCTATCAAATATAGGAGGTCCAGTTTTCTGAATAGCACGATTGTGCTACTTTCTGGTCAGCCATTGGGACAAGCATGTTGATTTTTTGCAATATTTTTTCTGTTTGTACATCCACCCTACGCCACTACCTTTGCACTATGAGTCTTTCAGATAAAATATCAGAACAAATGAAAACGGCTATGAAAGCCAAAGATGCAGTCTCTCTTAGAAGTCTACGAGCTATAAAATCTGCTCTTATGCTACTGGCTACCCAAGAAGGTGGTAAGCCAGTGACCGCAGAAGATGAGATGGCTACTCTAGTGAAAATGGCAAAGCAACGCAAAGACTCACTCACCATATACAAGGAGCAAAATAGAGAAGACCTCGCCGTGATAGAGGAAGAGGAGCTTGCCGTGATAGAGAAATTTCTCCCCGCTCAGATGAGTGAGGAAGAAGTAGCTAAGGAGATACAAGCAATAATGTCTCAGACGGGTGCTAACTCCATGAAGGATATGGGCAAGGTAATGGGTATGGCTAATGGTAAACTAAAAGGCCGTGCAGATGGTAAGATGATAGCTGGCATGGTAAAGAAGTTATTGAGCTAAAAAGGAATGAACTTGCTTATGAATAGATGAGTCACTGAGGCTAATCTGTGTCAGTGGATGCTAAGATTGCCTTATTCTAGCAAGTATACGCCTCCTTTATAAATGTGTAGATTGTTTCTGAAATCATAGGCAAAGATTTGATACAGATAATATCCTGGTATGGCGTCTTTGCCATCCCATTCAGGTTTATCTGTATTAGACTCAAATACCATTTCACCCCATCGGTTGTATATCACCATCTCGTAGCGTTTCAGTCCTAGACCTATAGGTCTAAAGCTTTCATTTAATCCATCACTGTTAGGAGTAAAGGCATTTGGGATGTATAGATTATAAGCGAAAGAGATGTAGATTTTTTTAGTGATACTATCCAGACATCCGAAAGCAGAACTAACCCACTGTTGGACTTCATACTGTCCACTGTCTAAAAACTTATGGGCAAAGTCTGGAGAGATAATGATGGTTCCATCGCTCATGAAGTAGCGGATGGAGTCACCACCCGTACTATTATTCTTTCCTTCTATTTCGGCAGTGAATATATCAGGTGTTTCTGGATAGACTAAGAAGTCTGCGGTAGGTAATTTATACACGACAATGTCTTCAGTAGTGGTATAGTCACAGCCAGGCAGAGTTGTGATATTTAATTTTACCGTGTAGTTGCCATCTGTATCATAGGAATAAGTGAAAGAGTCTTGTGCTTCTATGGTATTGCCGTCTCCCATACTGAAGCTAGCCGAGGTGATAGTAGCAGCATTGCCTGTAGTAGTTTGATACACCCACTGTATAGCCTCTTGGCAGATGTTTTCTATCTCAAAACTAGGCTGTACTATAGCACGTATTGTGATAGAGTCCTGAGTGTCTGAGAAGCATCCGAAGTTATTATATACTCGGAGTGAGACGTAGTATTTACCCAGACTACCAAAGATGTGATTGAACTCCTTGTTGGCATTGAGGGTTCCACCGTCCAATATCCATTCATATGTTTGGTTATCGGTACTGCTTTCTAGAAGTACTAGATTATCATTACACGGCTTACTTTGTATAATGCGAGCGATAGGAGCGGGTCTGACTGTTACTGTAAAAGTACTGTCCGTGATACAGCCGCGATTTGTTTCGATCTTTTGATAGAGGCTATAGGTACCTTCTGTGGGGTATAGATAACTGAAGTTGGAAGTAGAAAAAGTGTCGTTATTAGTGATCCATTTAGTACTCCGCACAGAGTCAGGTTGGCTTGGTGTACTAGTGAAAAGTAGCGTAGCATTTTCACAGATTCCCTGCTGATTATGCAGTGCCATAGGCTCTTTGTAAAACACATCGTAATCTACTGAGCTAGAATCTGTGCATCCTTTATCAGAAACCACTTGGAGTCTGACGGATTTTACCCCGATAGCAGTAGGAATTAGGAACTGAGCATCAGAGCCTATGCCATACCCAGAGCCATTATCCCAATACAAGGTGGCTATAGTGCCTTTAGAAATAGTGCTGGTGCTGGTGGTCCAGACGGTATCTCCAAGACAAACATCGTTTGTGGTAAAGCTACTTTGTGGAGCGGGATGTATAGTAGCATAACCGTCTGTAGTATCGGTACAGCCATCTGCTGTACTCACTTGCAGTTCTACTTTATAGGTGCCCGTATCAGCGTATAGATGGACAAATGATCTGTTGGTAGAGCTAGTGTTATCTCCTAAGTCCCATGTGTATGTTACTATGCTGTCTAAGGTGCCACTCAGAAGTATCGGACGGATAGCTACGGAGTCCTTCTGACATGTATTAGCTAAGTTTAGTGCTACTTCTGGTTTATCGTAGACGTTCACTTTTTGAGTAATAGAGTCAAGGCAGCCGTAGTTGCTTTTTGCTAAGATGGAGACGCGCAGCGAGTCTTTATTGGGGAGTAAATAGTTTATGGTATCTCGTTTGTATTCGTTACCATCCAGCACCCACTGGGTAGTCACCTGTCCGCCACTTATGCTAGAAGTGGCTTTAAATTCAGATGTGCTTCCTTCGCATTGTTCAGCGTATGTGAAACTTGCCTCAGGTAATGGGTAGATCTCTAGCAGAGTAGAGGTAGTATCCCAGCACCCAAAATTATTCTCTGTATATAGTTTTACAGGTAGAGTTCTGGCTGAGTCAATGTAGATATACGGATTAGATACTAAGGAAGAACCAAGGTCACTGAAATCCCAATAAGTACTGTCCTGAGATGTGCTTTTATAGTCTGTAGTGTTTTTAAAAGCAAAAATGGTATTGGAGCAACTATCATTCAACCCAATAGATGCATTTGGCTTATCTACCACCTTCACAAGTGAAGAGTCTTGAATAGAGCATCCTTGGGCATCGGTGACCGTAAGAATATAGGTTGTATTCGTAATAGGGTAAGCCTCATTGAGATAACCAGTAGATTGAATAAGACTATCAGAAGGTGACCATGAAGTCTGTCTTATGCGTGACTCTCCTCCGAGTACGAAGCTGCCTATTGTCGTGCTATTTCCCTTGCATAAAGGTACAGTATCTCGCATATTGATCTGCATCCCTTTGTAAACTATTATCACGGCGGTATCTTGGGAGCTACAAGTTCCTTTATTAGTAGTGAGAATCATGGTCAGTGTGTCTCTGGTGGCAGCGGGGTTAATCGCAGTAAGTAGTGGTGCACTGGTATCTGGTCTACTCAGTAGAGTAGCGTTATTCCAACTATACGAATTATCGGGGTTTCCATCAAAACCGATGGTTACGCCCTCCTTTGGACAGACGATGGTATCTCTACCCGCATTGAGTAATTGGATGTTAGAAATGAATTCTGTAGTAGAGTTACACACACAATTAGAGTCTGATATATAAAGCAATAAATCACATGTCAAGGAAGATAATACATTGAACTGAAATCTTCTGCTGGACGATGTTCCATAAGTAAAACTAGATGTAATGGTGTCTGTGGCAATGGTACTTTCCCCGGAGTCTACAGTGCCATTTTGATTGGCATCATGCACTACTTGGCAGTAAAGCTCTGTGTATAGTAGCTTATCCAGTCCTCTGCTCGTAATCACGTAATCTAAAGAGACTGACTCATAACTGCCGCTGGGAGTGGAGGTGGCTTTTACGAAATCAAGGTCATATATTTCTTTTACTAGTGAATCAGCTCGTTGTAGTGAGCTGGTAGCTACGTTGATGTCACAGAATAGACTATCGCTTACACACAGTGCTGAAGAAGTGACTACTGCTTGTGCATAGATCTGTTTCGTACCACAGGTAAGTATAGTATTATTTAAGAAGGTCTTTATCTTAAAGGTGCAGCTATCTCCTGCGGTTATGTCAGCAGGAATCCGCCAACTATAGATGTTTTTACCAGAAGAAGCATCTAATATAGGTCGAGCTGTGGGTGCATTATGCCCATCATCTATGTAGGTAGTATCTACTAAAATTCCTGCGGGTAGTCCGAGAATATATCGGTCTGTTAGCCCAGTACTATTGGGTCCTAGATTTATGAATTTAGCATATGTACTGTCTTGATAAGTACATGCCTTCAATGGATTTAGGTGAAGATCTATCGCAGAAAAATAAGGTTTTATGACTCCTTTAATATTGATAGGATCTGAAAGTAAATACGGAGCGTTTACTGGATTTCCACATTTAAGATATCCTCCCGGTCGTATTAAAAATGAAGTAGCACTGGTGAAGTCACAGTCTGTAGTGAGCCAGAACTTAAGAATCATTTTATAGCCAGTTGAGCTCGTAGCTCCGTTTATTCCTTTTTGGTCTAGTAGGGTATCTCTATTGGAAAAATCCCATCTGTACACATCTGCTCCAAGACTACTGAAGTTAGATACCAATATAGAATCTGTGCGTCCGTCTATGAATAACCAAGCCGTATCAGAAAGTAGCATTCCAGGACGTAGTTCTAAGTCCAAGTAGGAGTTATATACTTTTGGGCTTCCGGTGTTATTGATTTGGACTTTATACTCTTGCTGAGAGCATAAGTCTATATCTTCAGAAATAGAAATAATATTTGCGTCTAGTCTGGTGTTTACGGGCTCGTATTTTAAATAGGATGTTTTGTAACTGCAAGCGTGTGCAGTGATAGAGTCAGGATAATTAGAACATTCATAGCCTAATCTTAGCAGCAGGCTATCTTTACTGCAAGAGGTGTACGTGGCATAGACGATCAGGTCTTTGTAGCTTCCTCCGGCTAAATCACCGATTTTAAACGCATCTTTATTATTGGGTAGGAAGGTATTCGTAGCTTTATCTTTAACCGCCACTATCTTCCTGTTGGAGTTTGCTAAAGCTCCTGTCCATACATTATTAGCAGTAGCGTTAGCTACAGTATTTTCTATACGCACCTCCCACTCGATGGTGTCCTTTTCTGGGTATACGAAGTCGTTTGTTATGGTAATATTTAATATAGGTCTACTGTAATTAACTATATCACTGGTGGTAGTAGAAAATACGGTGTCTAGTCCAGTTCCTAAAAACCCTAATCTCTTAAATACAAACCCATAGATAAAACTTTGACTGCCATTCACAGCATCACAATTAGGAGTGAGACTTGCTGTGTAAGTACCTGTAAATCCGTCATCACTTATCTCTACCGTGCCTCCTAGGTCAGTATACAGTGAGTCTGTTTTGTAATTTACGGATGTGTGGCTCTGAGAATCCGGATTTAGGGTGCTGATATACTGAGAGGCTGTGCTACCCGTTCCTCTGGTTCGGTATTGCCTAAAACTACTGCTGTACACATCAAATCCTGCAGGTTTCTGAAGTATTATTTCTTGTAACTTGGCCCATTTACGGTACTCGTAAGGGAAAATATTACCACCGGCATAATTGGTGCAACATCTACCTATACTCAGATAAAAGTTTTGTGAAATATTGAAATTATCGCATCCTTCTTTAGTGAAAACATTTCTTCCGTAATTCGTAAAGTAGTACCCTATTAAGCTGAGACGAGCAGAGAAGTCATCGCAAGAGTATTTTTGTGATGAGCTCGGATTTTGTACTGTACTCAGGTAGAATGTATTACTCAGTTGAAGATCTATAGAGTTGTTCCGTAGGTTTTGGTCTACTACATATTTTACATTCAGCACTAAACTGTCACTAGAGCGATACGTGAATGCTGAATAGATTAAACATCCAGATGAGAGTAAGCTGCTTAATCCAATGTCGAAACTATATGTTTTTGAATTTCCAGCCGTAACAAGTGATCGCGGTACGTTAGCACAAGTGACTACAAGATTTCCACTTCTATAAATACTTAGTGATGCATCAGTGACAGAGAGGTACCTACCATAGTCTAGTGTGGTAGTAGCCTTGCCAAAATTCCAGCTATTTATAGTTCCTGCATTATTAACCGTAGCTCTAAAGGTAGTCAGTAATGTATCGCCAAACATTATTCTATTCTGCTTAATCTTAGCGTAATCTATGGATCCGCTGGCATCTGGAAGTCCATCATTATTGTTGTCTGGTAGCCCTATACTTATTCGCTTAGCTTCAAATGCTTTGAAATGAAGTCCTGATGAGCAACCTGATGTACAATGAATTTTGATGTCATCATTGGTGCAATACACAGGGATCTCACAGCCAGAAGAGCAGGTGGTATCTGGGTTGTAAGTGATATCTAATTGTAGGTTTTGAGTAGGATTAGAAGAGGTACTTGAGCAGGTGCCGAGTATATTTATAAGGAGCTCGCTTCTGGGCAAAGTAACAGTTGATACCCCGTTGAAATATGCAATTACAGTATCATTTCGTTGTGTGATTCTACTGGGTGTCCAAGAAGATCCATTTGCATGGGTAAACTGTAAGTCACCGGAGGATAAAGAATGGGATAATGCAGACGGTAGCATTAATAGCACCTTCAGTTGAGATTTGGCATTTTGATAAAATAAAGAGCCATTGTTTAACGTGAATTCTAAGGTTTTGGTCTCTCCGTCTAAAATGTCAGTAGGAACAAGTTTACTGATTTGTACACTTTGAAATGATCCAACATTCCCATATTGCTCGGTATAGTTTATTGTATTATTACATTGGTCTGCGTACGTAGCTTTAAATTTCCATCTTTGGTTGTAGATACTCCCTGTATTACATAGTGTAGGACAGCAAGATTTAGTTTGCCATTTTACGATTATAGAATCTCCTGGAGCAATCTCAGACAGTTTTAAAAAAGCTTGTCCTTTGGCTCCTGAACCTAGACAGGCAAATGCACCAGTAGTCACAGTAGCGGACGTACTATAAGGTGTTATAGATAATGCAGTCCCATTTTCTGAAAGTTGATAAGTAAAGGTGGAAGTCAGAATTTGTGAATTTGCGTATTGGTAGTATCCACTGCCATAGGACTGGAACACATTTAAATCCACAGATCGTGCGGTATCATCTCCTTGGTTATAGAGTACTAACTGTTGATCGTGGGTATAAGTATCTGAAAGGCATGATGTGGCAGCAGATGTAGCAGTGATAATTAGGTTAGGTTTTTTAGCGGAGATAGATATGTTTCCTGATTTCTGCGTCGTATTACAGAAAGTACTGTCACAGCCCCATGACGTAGCATAGGATGCAGCTAGATTAGAGCATAAGAGGACCTCTATACTATCAGTAAAAATAAAAGTTTCATTAAAATCTAAATAGATGTCTCCATTTCCTACGGTTTTAAAATCAGAGGAGTCTAACGCACTAGTAGTCACGTATCCGCTCTGAGTAGTAGTCCCTCCGTCATAGGAGATTAATCCTTGGCCGGCGGTATAGGTTCGCTTAAAGGTTAGGTTTTTTAATTTACCTGAGCCGCTATTTTTTACGGATATTTTTCGCTCAAATTTTTCGCCTAGATCAGCAGTTTTAAGCTGATTTGATATGGTGGGAATGATTAGTGATGGCTGCTTTATGTTTAATACATTGCTATTTTTACTTACTGACCCTCCTCTGTATAGTGTGATGGTCTTAATAATTGCTAAGCCTCCGCTGTTTAGAAACGTACTTGCACCGCACGGAGTATTTAGCTTTATTTTAATTAAACTAAATTGTGTGGTTGCTAGATTCGGTAGACTGAAAACAGGATTTGTTAAATCTGTAATATTTTTTTCGCCAATGCCTGCACCTGATAGTGAGCCTGAAATATAGGTAATGCCAGCTGGGAGTGTGATTTTAGTTTCTATGCCACTTACTGAAGAGGTGGAGATATTTCTTACCTCGACTTCCAGATAATCAGAGGCTATGCATAAATAAAAATTTGAGGGATTAGTGACAGTAGTATTTAGCTTGCTCTGAGCAAGTGCAGATAGGCTTACAGCGAAAAAAAAGGTTATATACAGTGCGAATCTGTTCACTAGTTGTGGTCACTTATTCTGACGAATATAATGAATAAGAGCAAATGAAGAGATTATAGGATACGCTAGCTGTATAAAAGTATTTGCAAATCTTTACTTACGCTGTAATTTTTAGCATAGAGTAAATCTAAGTTTTCTTGAAATTTTTTGTTTTTCTCCTTTAGCTCATAGTCCGTAGTATATATGCCTGTCTTAAGTTTAGGAAGGTTTAGAGAGGCTACTGAGTAGCTTACCCATGTTTTTTTTGCGAGTAATACTGCTCCACTATTTAGGAGCCATTTCCTGCTTTTGGTAAATAATACAAATATAGGTGCTAGTAGTATGACTGCTAATGCGATGAAGATATCAAACACTCTTTTCTGAGTGCGGTATTCCCGTTTGCTTAGGTTTAGTTCTATCTGCTCACCAAAGTAGAGTCCATTTCCATTTTTACTATGACTGCCTATCACAAAGTTACTGTCCGCTGGTATGGTATAGTAGTTTACCCGAGGTCCTATGTCATTCATCAGCTTCATAGTGTCCTCAGTGCTTATAGAGTCATTGCTAAATATGATCTCATTGATACCATATATTTTAACTATTTCTTTGAGTTGTGAGGTGCTTCCTAGCCATTGCGGAGAGTTGCTTTTTTGATCACTGACAAATCCTATTTGCTGATAGTTACGGTTATAACTTTTCAGCATATCCATCACTGTATCCCACTTGCTCTGTGCACCTACTAGGATACTTTTAGTGTGGTGTCTTTGTGAGAAATCTAGTGTTTTATAAGTGGCAAAATGTAAAGCTGTACGCCAAATAAGCAATACTGCTAACACCAGTAATGTGCCAAATAGTATAATTCCACGGCTGTATCTGAGAGCGTCTGGGAGCAAACCATAGATGACAGAGATAGCTGCGGTACCTATCAGTATGCCGCGTACCACGATTCCAAAATCATATTTTTTCGTATAACTACCGCTAAACCATAGACTCGTAATCCAACTCAGTGTGTAGTAAGGCAGGTGTATGGTAATCATCTCTAGCGGATAGAGCTCATTGCCACGTTTTATATGTTCTTCCCAGTATCCTTTTAGCCAGTAAAGACTAATAAATATAAGAAGGGCCTCTACTGTGGGTTGCCAAAACTTGCGAATCCCATTAGTGACCATAGCCACGGCAGCTCGAGCGTATATAGCGGTATGGATAAAAAACTTAAAGAGTCGCTGGTTGCCGCCGGAATAGTGCTTTTCCGCGAAGATCACCATAGCCTTGTAAAATACACGAACATAATTAGTACTCAGTTTTTTTGTGCTTTCACCTTTATAGTGGATGATACTTGTATCAGCAAAGTAGTAGTTTTTCCAGCCACCTTGAGTGATGCGGTAGCTCAGATCTATGTCCTCTCCATACATGAAGAAGGTTTCGTCTAGCAATCCTACTTCATCCAGTGCTTTTTTACGCATCAGCATAAATGCTCCAGAGAGCACATCTATTTCATTATTCTCGTATTCTGGAAGATAGCCGAGGTGGTACTTGCCAAATTTTTTGGATTTTGGAAAGACTTTATTTAGCCCTATCATCTTATACAATGCTACTTCTGGGGTAGGAAGCCCACGTTTACTCTCTGGCAAGTATTTGCCTTGCCCATCTACCATGTGCACACCACAGCCTCCAAGGTCTGGTTTGCTATCTGCAAATGTTAAAAGTTTACTAAAGCAGTTTTCAGGTACTACGGTATCTGGATTTAATAGCAATACATAATCTCCTGTACTTTGGCGTATTGCTTGATTATTAGCAGTACTAAATCCTACATTTTCGGTATTAGCGATGAGTTTAACGCTAGGAAATAGTGATTTTACCATTTCATTAGACCCATCTACAGAATTATTATCAACTACAAATATTTCCGTATCTATTTCTTTAATAGACTGGTTTACAGACTTTAAGCATTGCTCTAGAAAGTGCTTAACATTGTAATTTACTATGACTATAGATAGTTTCAAACTGGACTCGGCAAACATACGGAAATCATAAGTGTTAATTACACTAGGTTCGATGAAGTCTTACTTTAAAAAATTATTCAATCAGTTAGAAAGCGAAGATTTTTCGTTTAGCAATCCCATCAAAAGAGGGGAAGGCTTTGCCGACAATATGTGTCACAGCTATCCTGATTTACAAGACTTCATTATCCATCTGCAGGATGAGTGGGAAAGTGCTAAGACGAATGAAGAAAATATATCTACTTATGTGATTGATAGAAAAGACTCAGCAGGCATTGTGATTAAGACTTCTGATCATACTAAACTAGATAAGTTACACTATTTGATAGATTATATGCGTGACGTGCTCAGGCAAGACGACTATATAGTACACGTAAATAAACATGTCTCGCAGCGAAAATCAGGAGCAACGCAAGAATCTTGGCAATACTTTATGAAACCCAAGCCTACCTTTGATGAATTTGGTAAGTACACACAGCGATATGGTACGGTAATGATAGAGCTCAAAAAAGATGCGAAATCTCACCTGCAGTTTAAGCTTCAGTGTAATTATTATGCAGGATTCAATTACGGCACTCCTATACCATTCCAAGACTTGTTGGCCAACTTATAGCGGTAGAAAAAATTCCTCGGATTGACGAAGGGATAGCAAAAGCGTAGTCAGTAGATTGATATATGATCCCACTAAGGTCATTCAATTAGGGCTCATAGAACAACTGAATTTAGCCTGATTTTTGTGTTTATATTTGGCTCATATCTATTTTCGATCCAATTGTGTTTCTTCAACACATTGCTGATTTCTTTGAAAATAAATGAAACACTGTATCTTATTAAATACTATTTGTTCGTTTCTAATTAACTTCGCACAGTAGAATATTATGAATTTCCAACAACCTACATTCCTATGGGCATTGCTACTTTTGGTGATTCCACTTATTATTCATTTATTCAATTTTAGAAAATACAAAAGAGTTCTTTTTAGTAATGTGGCTATGCTACGCCAGATACAGACGGAGAGTAGGAAGACCCGACAGATAAAAAAGTGGCTGGTGCTCCTTACACGTATGTTAATTTTAGCCGCTTTAGTCATCGCCTTTGCTCGTCCATATCTTTTAGATGAAAATGCTAAAACTGGAAGACAGTTAGTAAGTATTTACTTGGATAATTCACAGAGTATGCGTGCAGAAGGAGAGCGGGGTGAGCTTTTTGAAAATGCGAAGAGTGCAGCACGTACACTGCTAGGGAATTTACCAAATGAAGCAGAAGTACAAGTGGTAAATAATGCCATGAGCCCATTCAGTACTAAGGTATATTCCCCTGCAAAAGCAGAAAAAATAATAGATGATATGGAATTGGATTATCATCCCAATGATTTTGGGAAGGTAATGCAGCGTATCAGTAATACATATATATCACAAGGGTATGCTTCACAACACACCTTTGCTATTAGTGATTTCCAAACGAGTGGATACGGAGAAGGACCGCTACTAGATAGTGGGATTTCTGTTAGTGCACTGCAGTTAAAAGCTTCCTCTTCTAGAAACCTCAGTGTAGACTCTGTATGGTTAGAGGAGCCCATATCTAGACCGGGATCTCCAGTGAAGATAGGAATAAAAGTCACCAATAATGGGAAGGAGTCTGTAGAGTCTGCTAATGCCGTAATGCGAATTAATGGAGTGCAGCAAGGCGTAGAAAGCTTCGGTGTGGCAGGAGGCAGTGAGTATATACTGTCCATGTCATTTACCAGTGCTAAAAAAGGATGGGTATCAGGAGATATCAGTGTAAATGATGTGCCGGTTACTTTTGATAATACCTACTACTTCTCCTTAGAAGTAAAACCGAGTATAGATATTCTTCAGATAGGAGAAAGCAGTTCTGCCATAGCGAAGATATTTAAGAATGACCCAATATTTCAATATACATCCATCAGTTCTGGAGCTATAGATTATGCCGCACTCGGCAAGTCTGATTTCGTAATACTTCAAGGGCTTAGTGACGTAAGTAGTGGCTTGGCTATTCAATTAGAGGCTTTTGTGAAAAAAGGTGGAATACTCACCATTGTGCCACAGGCAGTTGAAGTAGACTATAAATCGTTAACTACAGGACTGGGCCTGGCTGAGTATGGCGCTATCGTCAATAAAGAGATCAGTATTGCAAGTGAAGATCTTAAAAAGCCATTTCTAAGAGATGCTTACAAGCGAGTGCCCGCTAATGTGTTCCTGCCTAAGATAAAAAAAAGCTACTCGCTTCAAAAAGGAGTAAATACACGCGAGCTACTTTCACTTAAAGATGGGAGTTCACTGCTTACTAAGACTAATGTAGGTGCGGGATCTGTGTATCAATATGCAGTGCCACTAGATGCAAGTTATAGCAACATAGAGAGCCACGAAGTATTTGTGCTGAGTATGCTTAAAATGGCATTTAGCAAGTCTGAGAAGCAGAGACTAGCGTATACATTGTTTGATTTAGAGCCTATTTATATGAATGTCTTAGAATCTGGAGCAGATGCACTTAAGCTAGTAGGAGATACTAAGGAGACGCTGATAGAAAGTAGCTCCGCAGGAAATGACTTTCGTTTTTGGCTGAATGGAGAAATCAGAAATGCGGGAATCTATAGTTTAACCACTTTGGATAATAAAGAATTAGCTACAGTGGGACTTAATTTTCCCAGAGCAGAGTCCATACAAACCTTTGCAGATGAAGGTGAACTAAGAGCCTTCTTACCTGGAGCTGAAGTGAATGTATCAGGTACATCCGCGGCCTCATTAAAAAATGCAGTAAATGACCTTCAAGTAAATACTCCCCTGTGGAAACTCTTCATAGGCCTATCTTTGATATTTCTACTGATAGAGATACTTTTGCTCAGATTCTTAAAATCATAATTAAAGCGTGCTAAAATCTTACCTCATCCGCAATGCCATACTCCTCAACGAAGGACATACGCATCATTCCCAAAAAGTAGATATACTTATTACAGAGGGTAAAATAGTCAAGATAGAAAAAGAAATAAAGGCTGATGCTACGCTTATAGAAGGAGCTGAACTTTATGTGAGTGCTGGATGGACAGACCTTAGATGTCATCTCACAGATCCCGGTCACGAACAAAAAGATACTATAGATACCCTACTAGATACTGCTGCTGCAGGAGGTTTTACGCGTGTAGTGACCTTGCCAGATAGTGATCCCGCTATCACAGATAAGTCAAGAGTAAACTACCTAAAAAATAGTAGTGTAAATCACCTAGTAGATTTACTGCCAGCAGGGGTGCTTTCGGCGAGTAGCCAAGCAGACAATCTTGCAGAGTTGTTTGATATGCATCAGGCAGGTGCTGTAGCTTTTACCAATGGAGACGGGGATATGAGTAATGGACTACTCAAAAAAGCATTGCTTTATACGAAGCCTTTTGGTGCGAGAGTGATCACACACCCTTCTGATAAATCACTAGAACAAGGAGGGACAGTAAATGAAAGTGAGAATACCATTCATACAGGACTAAGGACTTCATCCTCACTGGCAGAGTACGTGCGAGTAAGTGAGCAGATAGAGATAGCCAAGTACTGCGATGCACACTTACATCTAAGTGCACTATCGTGCAAAGAGTCTGTGGAATTGGTAAAGCAAGCTAAAAAAGATGGTGTAAATATCACATGTGATGTGGCTATAGCTAACCTTTGTTTTACAGATAAGGAAGTACTCAGTTTTGATGAAAACTTTAAACTATATCCACCTCTACGCACAGAGCAGGATAGAAAAGCACTCGTGAAAGGAGTGATAGATGGAACTATAGATGCGATATCGAGTAATCATACTTCGCAAAATATAGAGCAGAAGCAAATGGAGTTTGACTATGCAGAGTATGGAGCACTTACGCTTCAGCAGCTATATGCTTGGTATGTAGAGTATCTAGCCAAAGATCTTTCTATAGAGCAGTTTATACATGCAGTAACTCAAGGTCCGGATACTATATTAGGGATAGAGCATCATACACTACAAGTGGATGATCTAGCTAACCTAACTGTGGTAGATAAAAATGCCGAATGGGTGTTAGATTCCACTACTAATAAGTCATTGTCTAAAAATACACATACGTGGAATACTAAACTTACCGGGAAAGTAAAAGCCATATTTCACCGTAAAAAAGTAAACTTGTACTAACCAATATTAAATTAAACATAAATCGAATCAATATGAATAAGTACCAACCAGCCATCAAACAAGGAATTATAATGGGAGCAGTGAGCATATTACTATTTTTAGTACTGTATGCAGTAGACCCTATGTTTTACGCTAAGCCTATGGGTTGGGTGACCGTATTCGTTGTTAATTTCTTAGCATTACCTATAGTCTTTATGATTTTAGGTGCTAGAAACACTAAGCCTAATTTTACACCATTTAGATTTCAGGAAGCATTTATATCTGCTTTTCTCACATCTGTATTGGCTACAGTAGTACTGTTGTGTTTTAATTTCATTTTTATTACGGTAATAGATACCACTTGGGAAAAAGAACTCGGTGAAGAAATAATTCGCAGTACAGAGACTTTTATGGAGGATATGGGAGCTCCTCAAGAAGCTATAGACGAAGCAATGATAAAGGCTAAAGGAGATTTAGAAAACCGAGCTACTGGTGTTATGGGGCAACTAAAATCAGCATTAGGCGGTCTAGGATGGTACCTGATCCTTGCCTTAATAATAGGTGCTGTACAAAAAGATAAAAAGACCGAAGAAGACTTGCTCGTTTAACGTGGACATATCAATCGTAATACCGCTGCTCAATGAAGCAGAATCACTGCCAGAGTTGCACGCTTGGATAAAGCGTGTTATGGATGAACATAAGTATAGCTACGAGATTGTGTTTATAGATGACGGAAGTACGGATGACTCTTGGCATATCATACAAGGACTGAAAAATGGTTTTCCAGAAGTAAAAGGACTTAAGTTTAGAAGAAACTATGGGAAGTCTGCCGCTCTAAATGAAGGTTTTGCTGTAGTACAAGGTGACTCTGTATTCACTATGGATGCAGATCTTCAGGATAGCCCGGACGAGCTGCCTGAGATGCATCGGATGCTATGGGAAGACGGTTTTGACCTAGTAAGTGGCTGGAAGAAAAAACGCTACGATCCTATTACCAAGACTATTCCTACTAAACTATATAACTGGGCTACCCGTAAAATGAGTGGTATATACTTAAATGACTTTAACTGTGGGCTAAAAGCCTACAAAAATGAGGTGGTGAAAAGTATAGAAGTCTATGGGGAAATGCACCGTTATATTCCCGTGATGGCAGATAGAGCAGGGTATAAGAAAATAGGAGAGAAGGTAGTAGAACATAGAGCTAGACAGTATGGTGAAACTAAGTTTGGACTAAGTAGATTTATCCGTGGTCCATTGGATTTACTGAGTATTATTTTTGTATCCAGGTTTGGTAAACGTCCTATGCACTTCTTTGGGTTTTGGGGAGCAGTGGCATTTTTAGTCGGATTTGGCCTAACGGCATTCGTACTAGTACAGAAATTTATGGCACTTAGCCAAGGTGTACGAAAGACGCTTGTAACAGATAATCCATTGTTTTATCTCGCTTTAGTGATGCTCATCGTAGGTTCTCAGTTATTTATGGGTGGCTTCTTAGCAGAGATGTTGAGCAGAAATGCTCCCAACAGAAATAAGCATGAAATCTCAGCTAAAGTAGGAGTTGAGTAAGAATATTATCATAGTAGGTCCTGCTTATCCACTGAGAGGCGGGTTGGCTACCTATAATCTGTTGCTTGCTAACAAACTACAAGAGCAAGGACACTCCGTGCGAATAGCGACCTTTAGTCTTCAATACCCAAATATTATTTTTCCAGGAAAAACACAGTATAGCACGGAGCCTAAGCCCGATAGTATTGAGATAGAAGTAAGCCTGAATTCAGTGAATCCATTAAATTGGCTTAGCTTAGGCAAGAAATTACGAGAGGAAAAACCAGACCTGGTCATTTTTAGGTATTGGATGCCATTTATGGGGCCTAGTCTAGGTACTTTAGGTAGGATTATCCGTAAGAATAAGCATACTAAAGTAGTAGCCATAGCAGACAATATTATCCCGCATGAGAAGCGATTTTTTGATACACCATTCACAAAGTATTTTGTAAATAGTTGTGATGGTTTCGTCACTATGAGTAAATCTGTACTGGAAGATCTTAAAAAGTTTGATGTGAATAAGCCAGCAGGGTATAATCCGCATCCTATGTATGAGAGCTTTGGTCCTCAACTGGATAAAGTGGAAGCAAGAAAGAAATTAGGATTAGCTGAAAACGGCAAATATTTACTCTTCTTTGGTTTTATCAGAAAATACAAGGGACTAGATATCTTGCTCAGAGCATTTGCTGATAAGCGAATACAAGAGG
>CAWVTM010000016.1:0-22177 GCA_963933305.1 uncultured bacterium | reverse complement strand
ATATTAATGGCTGAAGACGTGGATGGTAAGCTCAAATTTGTAGCATCGGGACGTGCTACCACTGCTGGGAGTGTTATCACTTAAGAAAATCTAAACTCTTTAGTTGGCTATGTATAGTGTGTTCCCTTGCTTGGTGAGTCTGTAGGTCTTAAGCCTACATCTACTTGGACCGCCTAGCAGACTTCCGTTAAATGAGTAAGATGAAGCACAGCAAGGCACAAAATCATCCTCACTATCAAAACTTCCACACCTCAGCTGAAGTGATTGATCGTCTAGGACCACACGTGCACAACTGTTATCAGACTGATATGTACACGTACGCTCTATAGCCACATAGTTATCATCAAAATCGTGAATAAGGTATACCCCTTTATTCCCCCCGTCTAATTCTAAGTATTCACCCAAATTTCTAAGATTAAAGTACTCAGGCAAATCCATATTTATAGTGTAGTTTACATTTATTTCTGGCACAAAACAGTCTCCAGTAAAAATATCATCTGACTTACATCCAGCATTTAGTAAAAATGCAAGTAGTGCGGTTATGAGCAGACCTTTATTCATAATTATAAAAGCCTTTTCCAGACTTTCTTCCATAATAACCGGCTTGAACCTTCTTTTGTTGTATACGGTTTGGTCTAAACTTTTGATCATAGTTAAAAAGCTGATACATAGACTCTGTTACTGACAGGTTAGTCTCTACTCCGATTAAGTCCATAAGTTGAAAAGGTCCCATCTTGAAGCCACTTGCTCTTACTAAATCATCTATTACATCATGAGACGCTACGTCCTCTTCTAATACTTTCAATCCTTCCACATAAAAGTGACGAGCCACTCTATTCACTATAAAACCAGGAGCATCTTTAGCTACTACACACGTTTTATTCACGCTTTTTACATATTCGAGAGCTGTTTCAACTACTTCTGGAGCAGTCTGCTCAGCACTGATTACTTCTACCAACTTCATAATATGAGCAGGATTGAAGTAGTGAATACCGACAACTTGCTTCGGATACATGAAGTTTGCAGCTATCTGGGTAAGTGGAATAGATGACGTATTAGAAGCGTATATTGTGGCCTCTCCATTAATCTCTGCTAAATCTGCAAGTACTTTTGCTTTCACATCTAACCGCTCTACTATCGCCTCTATTATGAGATCCACTCGCACATCTGCTATACTATTCGTATACTGCAAATTAGCATCTGTGGCAAGCTTACCTTCTTCTGTAAGCTTACCAAGCTCTATCGCTTTATTAAGATTTTTACTTACCGCTGCCTTAGCAGAGGCTAATACTTCATGATTGATATCAAAAAGCACCACTTCATGACCCGCCATAGCTGACACTTGAGCAATTCCTCTGCCCATTACACCTGCTCCTATTACACCTACTTTCATTGGGGACCAATATCTTCTATTTTTAGCTGCCAACCAAAGATAAAAAAGAGCTCTTAAAGAAAAACCTATTCTAAACTTCCAAGTAGATAGTTTTCAGGATTAACCTTCTGAGTCCCCTTCCATACTTCAAAGTGAAACTTACTAAAGCCTTCTGTATTTATGGCTACCTCGCCTATCCGTTCTCCAGCATTTACAGCACTACCTGCCTCAACATCTGATTTTTTCAAATTAGAATATACTGTAAATATGCCCTGATGACTTACAATAACGCTTGTATTGCGTCCCGGGATATTTACCACCGCTTTCACTACACCGTCTGCCGCACATAGCACCTCTTCACCAGCAGATACGAGTATGTCTATCCCGTTATTAGCTACCTGTACTTTACGCTCCTTGCTGTGCTTATGTCTACCAAACCTCCCAACAATTAAACCAATGTTAACTGGCCACCTGAAAGACTTATTTATCTCCTGCTCTAGTAATCCATTCACTTCAGTAATTGTCTTGGACGACAGCACGTTTAAGTTCTCTTCTTTTACACGTCTACGAAACTCAAGGGTTTGATTCTCTCTTTCCAGGTTTTTATACGCCTTATGTTTTGCTCTAAGCAGCATATTTAACTCCATCATTTGGACTGTCTTATCCGCTAGTATTTCTGCTTTCTGACTGTCAGAGCCTCTGTACACAGACAGTTTATCTTCTACTTCTTTACGCTTATCCTCTATTTCTATGAGCTGCTGCTTCCTAAGCTCCTTGAGCGTACTTAGGTGACTTAATCTGTTTACGAATTCTCTGATATTTTTAGATGAGGCTAGAAAGTACAGTTTTGTCTTATAGTTTCTGTTTTTGTATTCCTCTAAAATTATTTTCTGATACCTATCTACTGCAAGCGATTTTTCTTGCTCCAGCAAGAAAAGCTGGTTATTGAGTATTGACAGCTCCACTGCACTTACTTCCCTCTTTTTATCAATCAGCCGTAAAATTTTACGGGCAGCAATTGTATGGTACTCTAAGTGAGATATTTCATTTGCTAATCCAGACGCTATACCGGTATTATCATCTAGGATAGACTGTATATTATAAATCTCCTGATTGATGCTTTTTACCTTAAGAGAGACCTCCGCAACTGTAGATATCTGGCTACCTAAAAAAACTAAAATTGTGAAGATACTTTTTGATAAACTATTTACGGATATATCCATTCGGTACTTTGAATGGGAATGTAGCTATTCTATCCGTACTAACTACCTGATAATTAAGCACAGCGTCTTGCTTTATGGTGCCTTTTCTGAGGTGTATGTTCACTATTTTAGGCAACAAAGGTTCTGTCTCTCCTCCATACGCACCGTATTGAATGTCAGCGTACTGAGTGGTGTCCCGAGTAGCGACAGAAGACGTTAAAGTACGAAACAGCTCATTAATACTAAGTATGTTAGTAGCGATTCCTTCATTCGCTTTAAAACTCACGTCTCTAGTGTTGAGATTATACAATGACGAATCAAAAAGAGCATTTCCAACCAATAGGTTTTGAATCTGACCCAATTCTGCTTTAAATCCCAAATATTCATTCATGTACGAATTATCATACTTCATGTACTCCTTACTTAGGTTATTGACCAAGAAAAAACTGTCTTGATCTATAAGCACCGTTACGCCAAGACCAAACAAGCTAAACTTAGCCCAAAGGACACTATCCTTTTTCATCTTTAAGTGCATTGAAACATTCTGATTGTTCCCATTTATCTGGACAGTAGCCTTACCACGTGTTTCTAGGTAGTCATAATCATATTGATTCTTCCAGTAACTATTCACCACTTCGCTAGATAGGTCGAGGCTATTTTGTTTCTTTTTAGATTTACATCCTCCTACTAGTATCAGGACAGTAATGATGAGTATTGTCGTGATCTTAGTCATCTAGTTCTTCTAATTTACGGTTCATTTCGTTTACCATTGACTGGTTTCCTAGTGCTTCATACACCGCCTTAGAATGCATATAGTATTCTGGATTTCTAGGGTCTATGGCTATACATTTTTCCAATAGTTTGATAGCCATCTCATATTCCCCTTTGGCATAATGCACCCAGCCCTTGGTATCCAAAAAGAAGGGATTACTCGGCTCTAATCTAAGGGCTATATTTATGAGCGAATCTGCTTTGGACAAGTCTTTTTTTCTCTCAGCAAGACTAAATGCATAATTATTAAGTACCGTGGAATTAAACGGATTTATACTCAGGATATTTTCAAAGACTACATCTTCTTTATCGTGTTTTCCTTGTTTTCCGAATACAGTAGCCTTACACAAATACAATTGAGCTTTATCCGATTTTTCAAAGGCAATCTCTAAGCCTTGATCTGCAGTTTCTATAGACTTATCCAAGTTATCTAGGTCTAGATAGGCGAACGCTAAGTTAATGTAAAGCTCCGGCAAATTAGGGAATAGTTCTAACGCTTCTTCTACATCCACTACTTGCTGCTTGCTGTCGTTAAGTCTCAAATTTGCATTGAGCAACTTGCTCCACAATGCATAATCAGAGGGGTCCTTATCTATAGCTTTACGTGTATACTCTCTTGCTTTATGGAAATCATTAAGTGTGGCATATATATCTGCTCTTAGTACGTATGGTTCAGCATCTGTAGGATAATTTTCTAATAGAATATCGCTTAGTTCCAGTACGTCACTCTTAGTATTCTCATCTCTTTTTAAGCCATTAAAAAAGGTGCTTATAGCTTGAAGTTTTTGCTGTAAGGTAATGTCATCTGTCTTGAAAGATTCCTTAAGGTGACCCATGGCCTTCTCATTTCTACCGGCCTCAGCATGAATAGTGTACAGTGCATAATGAGCTTTTCCTACAGTAGAATCTTGGTGTAAGATTTCATTGAGTACTTGTATGGCTTTTTCTTCTTGCCCTGCCCTCATGTACGTTTCAGAAAGATACCCCATGTATTGGAGGTCATCTGGATAGGTTTCAGATAACTTCTTCATTACCAATACAGCCTTATCTTGCTGATTAGTAGCTGAGTAAATAAAGTCTAACCGTGTACTACTTTCGCGTTCTATACCAAATTTTGCTTGCATTTGCTTTAGCATTGCTTCCGCTTTATCAAAACTCTTTGCATTGTAATACTGACTGGCACCTTCAGTGTAATTGGTTCGCTCACCTGGCTCATTAACTACCATTTCACTAAATATAGCAGCACTTAGCTCGTACTTACCAAACTTACTATAAAACTGTGCTAACTGACCATGGTACCAATGATTATATTCCTCATTGTTATTTACTGCTTTCTGAGCATACAATAATGCTTCTGGAAATTTGTCTAACTGGTACAGTAATTTAGCACATTGATACATCGCTGCATGGCTCTCAGGGTATATCTCTAGCGATGAAAAATATCCCTTTAGTGCTTCATCCTTATTTTTCAGCACCTTCTGCTTATTTGCTTCAAAGTAGACCTTTTCAAAAGCTTTCTGAGTCTTATAGTCCAAGTCACGCTTACCGCTATGCATAGCGAGCTCAGTACTATTACATCCTACCAAAGATGCAACAACTATCAACAAGACTATGTGACGGCTTTTTATCAATTGATCTGTGTAGAATAATCGCTGATGCTAAGCTCAGTAGCTTTGCCATCAAACTTCACATGATTTCCTATCATGGAATTAAACAGGCTCGCATTTTTGATATGAGAATGAGTATAGATTATAGTGTTTTCTATCACGCTATCTTCTATCACTGTATTGTCTCCTATACTTACATAGGGTCCAATTTTTGTGTTTTTTAGCTGTACATTCTCACCTATATAACACGGTTCTATGATCACAGAATTCTCTGTCTTCAGACTGTCTGCTACTAGTTTCTCATCTGTACTATTAGCAAGCACACGCTGATTCGTATTGACAGTAGCGTTCTTGTTACCGCAATCCCACCATTCTATTACCTCGCCAGGGACAAATTTGCATCCTTGATTCTTTAGGCTATCCAATACGTTAGTCAGTTGGTACTCACCTTTTTCAGTAATTTTATTGTCAAGTAAATATTCTATCTCTTTCAGTACTGCGGCTCCATCCTTAAAATAATAGATACCTATAATGGCTAGATTAGATTCTGGGTTTTCAGGTTTCTCTACAAAATCTACTATGATACCTTCGTCATTGAGCTGTACCACGCCAAAAGCTCTCGGATCTTCCACTTCTTTCACCCATATAGTCCCATCTACACTCGCATCTAGTTTAAAATCTGCCCTAAACAGAGTGTCGGCAAATGCAACAATCACATTTCCTACCAACGCTTGCCTAGCTTGGTATATAGCATGTGCTGTCCCCAACGCTTCTTCTTGCACACATATACTTCCTTTGGCACCTAGCTTCTCCGCTACGGCTAGCAAGTGTGCTTGTATTTCTTTTCCAAAAAACTGCTCATTAGGCCCTATTATAAAAGCTATCTCATTCAGGGGTTCATTCACCACTTTCGCTATATCCTCTACTAGTCTCTGCACTATTGGTTTACCCGCAACGTGAAGCAGTGGCTTAGGCACTGTAAGTGTATGGGGTCTCATTCTGCTGCCTATTCCAGCCATTGGTATGATAATATTCATTCTTCGTTTTCTTTTTGTACGTTTATGTTCCTGTGTGCCCATAGCCTCCAGCTCCTCTATCAGTTTCACTTAGACTATCCGTTAATTTAAACTCTATCTGCTCATACTTGTTTATGACCATCTGAGCTACTCTGTCACCATTCTTTATGGTAAATGTTTCTTTAGACAGATTAATGAGTGCTATTTTTATTTCGCCTCTATAATCAGCATCTATAGTGCCTGGACTGTTAATCACTGTAATTCCATGCTTAAACGCCATCCCGCTTCTTGGCCGAATCATTGCTTCAAACCCTTCTGGAAGAGCCATGTATAATCCTGTGCCAACCAGCTTCCGTTCCATTGGCTTCAGCACTATTTCTTCTTCTAAAAAAGCACATAGATCTACTCCTGCCGCCTGCTTAGTTTGGTAAGCTGGTAGCGGATTATTGCTTTTATTTATGATACTTACATCGAGCATTAGTGAGCAAATTTAGGTTTTTTAGTACTTAATAAAATTCTGTAGCCTACTAATCCATAAACAGCTAAGTATATAGCATTAATAACATACCCTGCCCAGCTCTCTAATCCGTCGCACTCTGAGACCATATACAAGCTAATGCTCATAAGTATTAGTCCTAGGACCACCTTCACATTGTAATTCACTGGATAATATTTTTGCCCAAGGAAATAACTCAGTACCGTCATTACGAAATAAGCTATTAGCGTAGTAACAGCAGCAGCTTTAAAGCCATAAATAGGGACATACACTAAGAGTAGAAAAACTGTAATAACAGCTCCAACAATAGAGACCAAAGCTCCTAGTTTAGTTTTGTCATTCAATTTATACCAGATGCTAAGATTAAAGAAAACACCAAGTAATAGATTAGCCATCAACAGTATAGGAACGATGAATAATGCGTCAGGATGTTCATGATATTCTGCTTTCCGGATCAGTAACTCAGCTATTTCTTTTTTATACAATGAAACTACTAAAAATATTCCTCCACATGCGAATACAAACCAATTCATAATCTGAACGTAAGAACTCTTGGCATCTTCCCTGTCGGCTTGAGAGAAAAAAAGCGGCTCTGCTGCGTACCTAAATGCCTGAATAAAAATAGTCATCAGCATACTTAGTTTATAAAAAGTACCGTATACACCTATCTCATAATCCACTGTTTCCGCAGGCAATAGTTTACGCATAACCAATCTATCAAAGGTCTCATTTATCATTCCAGCAAAGCCAAGAATAACTAAGGGCCAAGCGTATTTAAACATCTTTTTCCAAAGCTCAAGACTTGCTTTCCCTAGGTTTTTGAAAACATCTGTAGATACCAATAATAACTCTGCAACACTTGCCACTAAATTGATAATAAAAATAAACTCAATATTAGGCTCAGTATTCGTCATCGCCGGATAGTACACAATGAAAAAGACATTCAAAGCCACATTAATAAGAATACCTGTGCTTTTTACCACTGCAAACTTTTTAGCCTTGTGAAGGTATCTGAGTAAAGCATACGGCACAGACTTCAAAATGTCTACCGCTAGAATAAGCGTAAACCATACTACATAAGACAGATTACCTGGATAACCTACGAAACTGCCTACTACTGACTTATTACTCAGCATCAACACTACAAATGCAGTCACAACTAAAAGTAGTGAGGTCATAGCTGTAGTAAAAACATCCTGATACTTCTCCTTGGTACGCGCAAAATTGAAAAAAGCGGTTTCCATGCCGTGAGGTAGCACTACAAAGAAAAATCCAGCATACGCATAAAACTCAACGTGTGGTGCAATAAGCTTAGGAGTAAAAACTCCAGCAAAAATGAAAATCAAGAAGAAATTAATAGAACGCCCAACGATACTGGGAATTCCATAGATGGCTGTGTCTCCTGCTAATTTTTTAACAATGCTCATTAACTATGCAAAGCTACTTTTACTGCACACTAGCTGTACACACATTAGTTAGACTTGTCTAATGTGTAGGTTACTTGGAGTCTTACACTTCTTGGCGCTCCGAGATCTGCTGGCCTGATAGCATATTCTGTGTTTGTCAGATTAGATACAATAAGGTTTGTTTTCCAGCTGTCTGTAAACTCATATCCTATTCGAGCATTGATCACTGTATATGCTGTAAGTTTCTTATCTATAGACTCTTGTATGCCGGGAATAAAAGTTTCTATTGGATCTATTACAAATGCTAAATCTACATTTTGCACGGCTGACTGATAGGTTGCACCAATTCCAAATGTCCAATTTAAAAATTGGACTATTATATCTGCTTTCGCAAGATGTTGTGGTCTATATTTGAGTGCATAGTTTGTTGTGTCTGAACTAGTATTCAGATAAGTGAGCGGTAAATTTAGTGCATTTGACCCCACTGACTTATTAGGTTCTAAGGCCAGAGAGTTTGCATATGTATAACCAACAAATCCTTGTATTTCTATATTCTTAGTTTTCTGCTGAAAACTAAGGTTGAGCTCAGTTCCTGTCACTTTTGTTCTTCCTGTATTGAGAGTTTTGAAACCTGTCTTAAAATCGGTAATAGAATTAAACTCCCAAAGTCCAAAGGTAAACTCCATCATATTCTCAAAAGTCATCTGAAAAACAGCTGCATCTGCCATTAGATTTACGCTACCAATTTTAAAACCTTGTTTTACCCCTACTTCTAAGTTTGTGCCTGTTTCTGGAACCAGTTGATCATTTGGAAAAATACTTACTGGTCCTACCGTGGTAGTGATATACGATTCCGCTATGCTCGGAAAGCGATAACCCTGACCAAAACTGGCCCTCAAAAAAGTATAGCTCGCTGCTTTATAGTTAAGTCCTGCTCTAAACACTGGTTTACCTTCTGACCTCTCATTAAGCATAAACTGCTCATAGCGTGATCCTCCACTTACAGTCAATCTGTTCCAAGCTTTTTCTAACTGAAGATATGCTGCATAATTAGTAGCTTCCTGTATCCCACTGTAGAGCGGAGAACGTGTCACTGTGTTGATAGCTACTAATCCTCCTGTAGCATTAAACTTATTTTTTGGCAAGGAAAACTGAGACTGATACTCTGCATACACTAAGTTAGAACTATTGGACTGGTCTATAGTGGGGTCTCCATTGTCTACATCATTGTCTATACTCAAGTACCTAGTATTCAGCGAATGAGTGAACTTACCTATATTCCACTTTAAATACGGGTCTACACTCAGTCGAACTACTTCATTATCCGTACCTCCACTATCTAACGCGGTATACCCTAATTCATAGGATTCCCACAGCAAAAAGCTGCCTGAATTGCCTTGCTGATAGGTGGTATTCAGACCGTAGATAAGATTATGCTTACTCACTACCTTACGCAGTCCTAATGTGCCACGCACTCTTTTATCAAAGTCACTCATTTTATAGCTCTCGTCATTTAGAGCATTTAATCCTACAATTACACCTAGACCTTTGTATGTTCCGGTATGATATGCAGTAATATTAGAAACTGTGTTTCTCTTATTCCCTTGATAACGTAGTGACTCTCTCTTAGGCAAGTTATAAAAACCAGCAGTAGTGGTGACTTGAGTAAAAGGCTTATCCGAAGGTTTCTTTGTTTTGATATTAATGACACCATTAAGGGCAGAGCTACCATATATTACCGAGCTTGCCCCTTTTATTATCTCCACACCATCTACTCCTTCTGTAGGCACAAAGTTCCATAGGGGCTGACCTGCATCACCACTTAGTATAGGAACCCCATCTATCAGTACTTGCACTCGTGACCCTGCACCATAGCTCCAGCCACTTCCGCTGCGTATAGAAGGTTGGTTATCTACCACCTGTACTCCATTTATTCGCCCTATCGTCTCTTCTAGATTCGTCGGTGCCGTATTAGATATTAGTTCTGGTTGAATTATTTCTAAAGAAATAGTAGTATTTTTCAGTTCCGTAGAGCGTTTGCTCTCTGAAACTACTACCGCATTTAGCATACTAGAGGTTTCTTGCATGACTACAGATTTATCTCCAGGGGTAATGCTCATATCTTCATATCCCATCTGAGTTATTCTAAGAACAGAATCCTTTGCTTCTATTTTATATACCCCCACCACATCAGTGGTTCCTACTACCTTATTCTCTGCAACTAATTTCAGCTGAGCACCTACCAATGGTTCACCGCTTACATTTAGAACCTTTCCAGAATAACTGAATACATTTTGACCAAGCATTGGTAATGTCATAAGACAAAAGATTGCTTGTATGAATAGTTGCTTACGCATATCTTCGTTTAACACAAATGTATATAAACCTATCAGTTATGAAAAGACTTTTACTTATCACTGCTTTCGCATCTTCTATTGCTTTTGCAAACGCACAAAGTTGCACACCAGATAACACTATCGTCAGCCCAGGAGTATACCCGGAGCAACTCGATACGGCTTTTGCAGACCAAGCCTACGATTTTAGCTTTCAAGTTTTAGCACTTAAAGATACAGTAGTTCTTTTTGCTGGGCAAACTATAAACGCAACTATAGACTCAATAAAAGTAATAGATGTTATAGGAATACCTGCGGGTTTCGATTATACATGTAATCCAGCCAACTGCATTTTTACTTGGAGAGCAGTAGGATGTGTAAACCTAAGAGGAAACCCAACTCAGTCTCAAGTAGGAGTTTATGACCTAAAAATAGCAACAGTCGTTTATGCTAAAGCAGGTATTCTAGCACTACCGGTACCTGATACTACAGACGGTTATGAACTTGTAATAAAAGGTGACGGGTCTGCATCTGTTTTTGATGTGTCTAACACTTTACTCAATATTTACCCGAATCCGTCTTCTGATGGTACATTTATGCTATCCTCTACTAATCAGATGTCTATACTGAACATAATAGACATTCAAGGTAGGAAAGTCGCTTTTGAAGAATCCCTATCGCAAAACACATTGATCCTTAATTTAGCCAACGCTCCAAAAGGAATCTACTACTTACTAGCTGAAGTAAATGGTACGCTAATTAGTAAAAAACTAGTCAAATAGGTCATAGGAAGAGAGTAGCAGAATAACCATATCTTTGCACTACTCAAAATATGGCAACAGACGCGGCAACACAATCAACAGCATCTATATCAAAGCAAGAATTTATAGATCAAGTAAAGAGTGATTATATCACTGCTTATACAAGTAGACAAGCCTCCCTTATTGGTCGTAAAGAAGTCCTAACAGGAAAGGCGAAATTTGGAATTTTTGGAGACGGAAAAGAAATAGCTCAAGTAGCTATGGCCCGCTACATGCAAAAAGGTGATTTCCGTGCAGGTTATTACAGAGACCAAACGATAATGTTTGCACTTGGCCTAAGTACTGTACAAAAATTCTTTGCTCAACTCTACGCCCACCCCAGCACAGAACATGAACCTAGCAGTGCCGGTAGGAGTATGAACGGTCACTTTGGCACTAGAATGTTAGATGAAAATGGCGAGTGGCTTCCACAGACAGACAGAATCAATATATCCTCTGACATTTCTCCTACAGCAGGTCAAATGCCTAGAGCTCTAGGACTTGCATTTGCATCCAAAGTATATAAATCTAATGAAGACCTTCACAGTCACACTGATTTTTCTAAAAAAGGAAACGAATTATCTTGGGTGACCATAGGTAATGCAAGTACGTCAGAAGGGCACTTCTGGGAAAGTATAAATGCTGCAGGTGTGATGCAAGTACCTATGCTAGTAAGTATATGGGATGACGAGTATGGGATCTCTGTACACGCCAAGCATCAGACTACAAAGCAAAATTTAAGTGCACTATTATCTGGATTCAAAACGGATAAATTTGGAACAGGAATAGAGCTCATCACTGTAAATGGATGGGACTACCCCGCACTAATAAATGCCTATAAAAAAGCTGCTGAAGTTTGCCGAAATAAGCATACGCCAGTAGTAGTACACGTAAAAGAGCTTACACAGCCACAAGGCCACTCTACCTCTGGATCACATGAGAGATATAAATCTAAAGATAGACTGCAGTGGGAAGTAGAACATGACTGCGTTACTAAAATGCGTGCGTGGATACTGGAAAATAATATCGCAGAAAGTGAAGAACTAGCTACGCTAGAGAAACAAGCAGAAACTGAAGTAAAAGAAGCTAAGAAAGCGGCTTGGACTGCATATACAGGGGAGATAAAAGCTGAAGTACTAGAGGCCGTAAGCTTATTAAACGATGTAGATACTGAAGCTGCATCTAACTTACAAAGCACGATGGATCCAGGAAGAAAGGATATCCTAAAAACCATTCATTCTGTGCTGAGAAACAATATTGGAAGTACACCTATCAATACTCTTCAAGAATACTATACCAACTACCTGACTAAATATCAAGATACATACAGTAGTCATCTGCATAGCCAATCTCCACAGAGTGCACTAAAAGTCCAAGAAATAAAACCAGAGTACGGTGATGACAATGCGGAGCTTAACGGTTTTGAAATACTCAACAGAAACTTTGACCGAATACTTAGCAGTCATCCAGAAGTAATCGCTTTTGGTGAGGATGTAGGAAAAATAGGTGATGTAAATCAGGGGTTTGCTGGATTACAAGAAAAACACGGAGAGCATCGTGTCATGGATATGGGCATCCGTGAGAATACTATAGTAGGTCAAGCTGTAGGAGCATCTCTTCGTGGACTTAGACCTATAGCTGAAATACAATACCTAGACTACCTGCTCTATGGTCTACAGATAATGAGTGACGATATAGCTACCATTCAATATAGAACCAAAGGTGGTCAGAAGTATCCACTCATTATAAGAACACGTGGACATAGACTAGAAGGAATATGGCATAGTGGATCGCCTATGGGTATGATACTAAACGCCGTACGTGGTATGAATGTATTAGTACCTAGAGATATGACTCGAGCAGCAGGTTTCTACAATACGCTATTAAAATCTGACGAGCCAGCACTCATCATAGAGTGTCTAAATGGATACAGACTAAAAGAGAAAGTACCAACCAACCTGTCAGAATTTACAGTACCTGTAGGAGTGCCAGAAACCTTACAATATGGTGAGGACGTCACAGTAGTCACTTATGGTAGTTGTGTGCGTATAGCACAAGAAGGAATAGCACTATTAGCTGAGAAAGGAATATCTGTAGAGTTGATAGACGTGCAGTCTCTATTACCGTTTGATGTCAATCATAACATAGTAGAATCGCTAATGAAGACCAATAAAGTAGTCTTCATGGATGAAGATGTGAAAGGTGGTGCCACAGGCTTTATGATGCAAAAGGTACTAGAAGAGCAAGAAGGCTATAAATACTTAGATGCTGCTCCTCGTACGCTTACTTCTCAAGACCACAGACCAGCTTATGGTTCGGATGGAGATTACTTCTCTAAATCCAATGCAGAAGAACTCTTTGAGCTAGTGTATGACATGATGCACGAAAACGAACCAAGTAAGTTTTCTAAGTTTTAATCACTGTCTAGATTAAGCTTAAAAAAAGGGGTTCATGCCAATATATATATATTGGCATGAACCCCTTTTAATTAGCCTTATCCCTTGCGATTACTTCTTTAAAGCATCTCTGATTTCTATAAGAAGAGCGTTATCAGAAGGTCCAGCCGGGGCAGCTGCTGCTACTGGTTTCTTGGTTTTATTATACGCTCTAACAATAAGAAACATAACTAGACCAACTACAACTAAGTTAATGATCGCATCAATCCAAGCACCATACTCGACTGCTGCAACGCCCGCTTCTTTAGCAGCTTCTACAGATGCATATATGTCTGTTCCTGGAGTCCAAAATTTATCTGAAAAACTTACTCCTCCTGTGACTAAGCCGATTAATGGCATCGCTATTTTAGAAACAAACCCCTTAATAACTGACCCTAAGGCACCAGCCATAATTACTGCAACTGCGAAATCAATGACATTTCCTGTCATTATAAAATTCTTAAATTCTTTTAACATGATTCTTGATTTTAATTTGGTTATTTATTTTAAAACTATCACGTGAAAGTAATCAAAAGTCTAATATATCTTAAAAACACTATTCGCAAACCTCTACGAGTGCAGCCTTATTAATAGTGTATTTCCTGTTATTGGTCAGGTTTAGACACATTACTCTGGTTCGTCTACTCTCTAGTTTTTGATACCGGTGTCCTCTAAATTCAAAGTTTTCTCCATGTAGCAATTCATCCAAATATGTTCCTGAAATGTCATCATAAGGAGTGAAGGCCTTCTCTACCGCTAGATTAACTCCACTACAGGCTTTCGGCGATTTTAGCTCATTTTTAATCACAAGCAACATCGCTTCGTCTTTACCAAACTCATCTTCCATTTGGAAGTGATAAAACAACTCTTCAAAGTTGCGTTTCCATTCATCACCGTGTGGCCGTATCCTATTGCCGTAGTCCAGGTATGTCTTGAGATGTGCAATCTCGTGTATTAAGGTAAATAAAAACCTAAAGGAGTTTGTATCGTGATTGACCGATATACTCAAGTTGTTCCCGGATTGGCGAAAATCTCCACGTTTCGTTTTTCGCGGCTTCGTGATTTTGAGTACGCACTTGGACTCTGCCAAGTACTGAATAATTTGAGAAGCTTTATAAGTAGGTAAGTGTTTCTCTAAGTATTCGAGAATACTCATAGAGTTACTTTAATACCGCTAACAATGTGTCGGCAGCGGATACTTTTTGATTTAGTTCTACTTTAATTACTGAGTTTAGAGGTAAATATACATCTACTCTAGATCCGAATTTAATGAAGCCCATCTCTTCGCCTTTAGCGGCGTTATCTCCTGGCTTTATATACCACCTAATTCTGCGAGCCACTGCTCCAGCTATTTGTCTAAACAGCACCTCTACTCCAGCATCTGTCTTTATCACGGATGTAGTACGTTCATTTTCTGTACTACTTTTCGGATGCCAAGCTACTAGGTATTTCCCGGGGTGATATTTGAAATAACTAAAAACCCCAGAGACAGGATTTCGATTCACGTGTACATTTAAAGGCGACATAAAAATAGAAATCTGAATGCGTTTTTCTTTAAAATACTCTGTTTCCTCTACTTCCTCTATGACCACTACTTTACCATCACACGGACTTACTACACCATTTTCCGTCTTGTCAGAATAGCGAGGAGGGTTTCTAAAAAAACGAACAATAAGAACATACAGCACCACTAATGGTATACCTAGCAACGCTAGCAACCATTGAGGTGCACCTAAAGCTGATATCCCTAGTATAATTCCACCCAATAAAAGAGTAGAAATGAGTATAATTTTATATCCTTCTCTGTGCAGTTTCATTTAAAATATTCCTCTTAATTTAGAAGTGTCAGCTACTTTCTTGATAGCTACTATGTATGCTGCAGTTCTAAGACTACATTTATGTTTTTTAGACGCCTTGTATACATCGTCAAAAGCTTGCTTCATAATTCTATCGGCTCTTCTATTTACACGCTCTTCAGTCCAGAAATAACCCAATCTATTTTGCACCCATTCGAAGTAAGATACTGAAACCCCACCAGCATTTGCTAGTATATCTGGGACAACCATTATATCTTTATCTTGCAATATCTTATCTGCAGTAGAAGCGGTAGGGCCATTGGCACCTTCCACTATTAACTTAGCTCTAATACGACCAGCATTTTCTTCAGTGATCTGATCTTCTAATGCTGCAGGCACTAATATATCTACATCTAACTCTAGAAGTGCTTCATTAGTAATTATCTTACCGCCCTTATATCCTTCTAAACTCCTATTTTTCACTACATACTCTATCGCCTCTTCTACGTTTAATCCTTCTGGATTATAATATGCACCAGATATATCAGAAATAGCAACGATAGTAACCCCTTGCTGCTCTATGAGCTTAGCAGATATACTTCCTACATTACCAAAACCCTGAACCGCACAAGTACACTCTGTAGGATTCAGCTTTAACTTAGCCATAGCACTTCTAGTAGACACCATTACACCTCTACCTGTAGCTTCCATTCTTCCAAGAGAACCCCCTAACACTAGCGGCTTACCCGTAACTACTGCTGGAGACGCCTGACCTGTAAGTTTAGAATATTCGTCCATAATCCAAGCCATAGTCTGCGGATTAGTTCCCATGTCTGGAGCGGGTATATCTTTTTCTGGTCCAAAAACATCACGCATAGCACCTGTAAACGCTCTGGTGAGTCTCTCCAGCTCTCCGTCTGACATAGTACGTGGATCGCACTGTATTCCGCCTTTAGCACCACCGTACGGGATACCTACTACGGCACATTTCCACGTCATCCAAGCTGCTAAAGCTTTGACTTCATCTAGGTTTACTCCCATAGAATATCGAATACCTCCTTTACTAGGACCTAGTTTAGATGAATGCACTACTCTGTATCCTTGAAATACCTGTACCTTACCGTCGTCCATAGTTACCGGAAGACTTACAATTACTGCCTTTTCAGGAGATTTAAGGGCATTATAAGTAGCCTGATCTAAACCTAGAATCGTTGCAGCCTCGTCAAATCTCTGCATCATTGATTCCAAAGGGTTCAGGTGATCTACAATCGGAGCTGGTTCTTTGAACTTTAAAGTCATTGTGATAGCGTTTTTGTTAAGTGTTATTGTGGGGACAAATGTACCCAATCTTGCGAATGGTAATTAAATGATATTTATCTTTTTTCATCAAAGTAGGAACAATATGACCAAATAAGGCAACGCCGAGAGGTATATAGAGTCTATTCTATCTAAAACTCCACCATGTCCTGGCAATATGTCTCCACTATCTTTTACTCCAAGTTTTCGTTTCATATAAGATTCTACAAAATCACCAAATATTGCAAAGAAAATTATAACAGCAGATACTGCATATGCTTGTACGGGCAACTCCAACCAATAGGCATTTAGTAGACTCATAGCTACCACTGTAACCACTGCTCCACCCGCAGTTCCTTCTACGGTCTTCTTAGGTGAAACTTTCGGAAAAATGGGAGTCTTCCCTACAGCCTTACCCACTGCGTACGCCATAGAATCATATAACCATATAGTAATAAAGTAAAATAAAACATACTCTATATTGAGAGACTTGTTTTGCAGAAACCAAGTAGCTAACGCAATCAGAGGGATGGCCAAATAAAGGGTTCCGCTTATAAAATTCAGTGTCTTATTTCTATTTAGCTCTGAGTAGGTCAGGTACAAACAAGCCCACTGAATGAGCAACATAATGATATACGCTGTGATATCTAACTCTCTAGATCCCACAAACGTCAAATATAAAATCACCCCAGCGAATACTGCCGGATTTACCCACAGGTGCTGACTGGACGTTTTTTTTGCTAATACAGCTAATTCATTGATAGACAAAAAAACAAGCAGTGCCATCAGCACACCAAAAAAGGGCGAATCCAAAAGAGCCCCACCCACCATGAGGGCAACATAAAGGGCGCCAAAAATGATACGCAAGTTTAAATTAGACATAAAAGTTTTCTGTTTTGGTAGAACTGTTTTTTTGAATGTAGACAAAAAGAGCTACTCCTATTGCGATAAGTACGCCGCTGACGAGTATCGGAATATTCGCTCCTTCTTCTATGGCCTTAGTGTAATCGCCATCTGTAATAAAGTAAAGCTGTGCTACAGCTAATGTGTTATTTAGAAAATGTGCAATCACAGACGTCCAGATAGAGCCACTCCAATACGCAGCATAACCAAACACAACCGCTAAGAAAAACATAGGAATGAATTTCATAAACTGAAGATGTATCAGGCTGAATATAACTGCCGTAACGAAAATAGCTACGTGCATGTTTTTGAACAATCCATTGAAAACATTCATCAGAAAACCGCGGAAGAATATCTCCTCTGCTATAGCAGGCATAAGTGCCATAAAAATAATACTGGTAATAAATGAAGCCGTATTTTTCTCTCCTATCATGGCTTCATACATGCCATTATTAGTGTTTTCCTGCATTTGTAGCCATTCATAAAACTCAGGCCACTGACTAAAGTCTATCAGTTTATTAGCTTCCAGCATCAGCCCCATAAGCGGCACACATACTAGTACAAAAACAATAGATAACACAAACCAAACTCTATTTTTAGGCCAATTAAGCGACAAGAAGCGGACAGGAGCAGCCTTTATAAAGATACAAGCTAACAGAGCAGCGGCTATTAGAGGTAGCGAAGAACTTATGAAAACAAACAATTTAAGGACAATTGGATGCGTTTTTAAACCGTCTAATAAGCCACTCATCTCACTGACAGATGCCACTTCTCCGAAAACTAAATATGAACATAAAACTGAGCCTAGACCAGCAAAAGCAAGAGCGGCTCCAAAAAAGAAAATGATACCAAGTACCAAATGAAATAAAGCATGCACTCTATCAGGCCGAAGATTAATGGTTTCCTTATCTTTGAAGTCTTCTAAATGGTCCATTCCTTTTATTTTGGGCAAATATGGTAAAAATAGGTAACATAGAACTTGGCGACTTTCCACTACTTCTCGCTCCCATGGAGGACGTAAGTGATCCTCCTTTTCGTGCAGTGTGCAAGGAAAACGGAGCGGACGTAATGTACACAGAGTTTATCTCTAGTGAAGGTCTTATCAGAGATGCTGCTAAAAGCACTCAAAAACTCGACATATTCGAGTACGAAAGACCTATCGGTATCCAAATATTTGGATACGACATAGAGTCAATGAAAGAGGCTACAGAAATCACGGCATCCGCTAATCCGGATCTTATAGACATCAACTACGGATGTCCTGTAAAAAAAGTGGCTTGCAAAGGAGCTGGTGCTGGCATACTTCAGGACATACCTAAAATGGTAGCGATGACCTCTGAGATAGTAAAAAGCACTTCGCTACCTGTCACCGTAAAAACAAGACTGGGCTGGGATGACAGTACCAAGTACATAGAAGACGTAGCAGAAAGACTACAAGATGTCGGCATAAAGGCACTTAGCATACACGGTCGTACTAGAAAGCAAATGTATAAGGGAGAGGCAGATTGGTCTTTGATAGGAAAAATCAAAGAAAATCCCCGCATTAAAATTCCTATTTTTGGCAATGGAGATATAGATAGTCCTCAAAAGGCCAAACTGTATAAAGAACAATATAATGTAGATGGTATAATGATAGGTAGAGCATCTATCGGATATCCTTGGATATTTAATGAAATAAAACACTACCTAGCCACAGGCGAAATGCTAGATCCACCTTCTATAGCTCAACGAGTGGAGGTATGTAAAAAACACTTTGATTTCAGTATGAGGTGGAAAGGCGATGTGCTAGGAATAGTAGAGATGCGTAGGCACTATAGCAACTACTTCAAAGGAGTATCACACTTCAAAGAATACCGTACAAGACTAGTAACTACCATGGACGAAAAAGAAATTTATGCTATACTGGCTGAAGTAGAAGCTGAATTTTCTAGGTATGAGTTTGCTTAGTCTTCGATACATTTTTCTCCCGTTGGTCTAAAAACACTCAAACTGACAAACTACTAATCACAAACAATGGATAAGAAAATCATCTTTAATAGATTCGCCGTCGTGAACACTCGCATTGAAAACGAGAATTACACAAAGCCTATCTTAAGCACGTTGTCACCTCAAGTGCCAAGGCTTTAGCTTCGGTGTACCGAGAGGCAAACAACTCTACTCTCCATTAAATTGCTTCGACAAAAAGGCTAATACCACAGCAAAAAGGACTAGTATAAAAATGAAACTACGCCAAAAGCCGTAACCTGTTTTATTAGAGTTTTTGCCGACAAGATAAGCTACCGTTATAGCTAAAGCAAAATAGAGATAAATCCACATTATTATTAATTATTCAAATGGCTACGCCAGCTTTCTAGCATTTTTTCTTTGAGCACTCGAGGAAATTTTCCCTGAGCACCGTCCTTTCCATTTATACGTAACCAGTCATAAAACTGACTACTGGGCAGTAGATTTACTATCACGTTTTTTAAAGCTGCAGACCGTTCTACTCTGTAATCATCATTTAGCACTTTTAGAGTCATATCCAGCTTATCTCTTATTTCTTGTTCCTTGCCGAACAGCCTGCTGTCTTCGCAAGAAATGAACCACTCATGAGCAAAAAACCCTTGGTAGGGAACACCACATACAGTAAACTCATCCATGGCTACATCGTACTCATTAGAAACTAGCTCAATAGCCTTATTCATATTATCTACAGACAGGTGCTCTCCACATAAGGACAGAAAGTGTTTCGTACGTCCGGTGACTTTGATTTCACATCTATCCAAGTTAGTGAATTTAATAGTATCACCTATCAAATAACGCCACGCACCACTGCACGTAGAGATAAGTAAGGCGTACTCGTCTTTTAGGTTCACCTCAGATAATGTCACCACTGAAGCCGCAGGTTTTAGATCGCCACTCTCTGTGAAATTATCCGAAGTGAAAGGCACAAACTCAAAGTAAATACCATTTCTAATTAACAGTCTCATACCGTCCTCATTATCGACTCTAGTCTGGTAGGCAATGAAACCTTCAGAAGCTAGATACGTCTCAAAGTATTTGATAGGTCTTCCCATCAAGCCATCCAGCGACTTTTTATACGGACTTAGTGCTACTCCCCCGTGCACATATGCTTCAAAATGAGGCCACATATCGTGAATATTATCCAAACCATAACGACCTATAATACTCTCCATCAGGAGCTTGATCCACGCGGGAACACCGGCCACCATTCCTACATCCCAATCCTTCGCTTCATCTGTTATTTTTTCTATCTTCTCTGTCCAGTTCTTTTCTTTTCGAATATGGATTCCAGGTTTTGATAATCTCTGAAAAAGAATAGGAAGGTTTCCTGTAGTGATCCCACTTAAATCACCACTATAGTATACCCCGTTATACTCTAGCTCTGTACTACCACCTATCATCAGCCACTTTTTTGCTATATGATCTTTGGGAACATCTGTTTGTATAATACTCAGTACCTGACGCATACTTGCTCTTCTAATGTGCTTAAGCATCTGGTCACTTACAGGTATGTATTTACTACTCCCGTCTGAGGTGCCAGAACTTACTGCATAATTTTTGATAGGTTCTGGCCACGTGACATTGTCTTCGCCCATCTGCCCACGAGTCCACCAAGGTAACATATGAATATAATCTCCCATACTTGCACACTCTTGGTAATCAGACAGTAAACTATCGCTACCTATAATTTCGCTGAATTTATGATGGCTACCAAAAGCTGTATCTTGAGCCCTATCCAAAAGCTTTGTCAGCGTCTTTTTTTGGATGGCTTCTCCTTGTTCGATATTAACTTTTGAGAAAACACCACGATGTTTAGCTTCAGTGAGTAATCTTTGCAGCATTGTAGGCATAAGACAAATGTAAACACAAACACAAGTGCTACATCAAAAATCAAACTCAAATTTTTTCCAAGAAATGAAAATGGTTTGAACGTAAAACACATAGAATACCTACAGATATATTAAATACTATTAGAAATAAATCTAACATGAGTGAATTAAAAGAAGAAACAATAAAAGATAAGTGGTTTAAAATCAGACAGTTGTTTGAATCCAGATTTGGCAAAACACCTGATCTTAGTGCCATACTATATGTAGTAGGTATGCGAGAACTAGGCATGCATCAAGATAAGTTTAAAAAAGAGGAGAAAGTCCAACTTATGCACATAGCCACCTGTCGCATATTGAGTACGTCTGGCCACTACCGATTAGTCGGCAAAGACGAAAATGAATGGCCAGTGTGGGAGCTTGTAGAAAAACTACCTAACCAAGATATGATGGAACAAGAGATGTATATGAGACATCATATTATTAATTATTTTGAAGAGGAGGAGTTAATCTAGCTTCTACACATCGGGATTTATTGGTCTAGGGAGATTTCGTCTGAATTGCAATGGGCTTTTGGTTGTCCTTTCGGGGTTGGTGGCCGCGAGAAATAAGCAAGTCAACTAATAGTGTAAATTAATTTCTAATAATCCATAATAAAATTAAACATATTGGACTTCTTGTAGCTAATCCCTTTACCACATTTTCCACAACCCTTGTTGGCTCGTTTTTCTCTTTTAACTTTGCCCAATTTTAAACTAAAATGCCAAAAGATAGTAGTATTAAGCATGTCCTCATCATCGGTAGTGGACCCATCATCATCGGACAAGCCTGTGAATTTGATTACTCTGGTAGTCAAGCGGCTCAAAGCCTTAGAGAAGAAGGGATAGAAGTCTCTCTGATCAACTCTAATCCTG
>CAWVTM010000015.1:0-24735 GCA_963933305.1 uncultured bacterium | reverse complement strand
TTTTTGCTTCTGTATAGACCATATAACGCAGGCAAATGTATCGAATTTTTCACGGTAAGCACCGTATTTATCTCTCTAATAACGAGCTCCACATTGAGAAATATAAGCCTGACTTTATTTTTAAAAAACCTAAAGAGGAACAAATCAAAGAGGCTTTGAAAGTCAGTAAGAAGTCCACTAAGCCACTTAAGATATTATTATTAGGTAATCCTGACAAAATTCTAAAGCGAGTAATCCTTGAATTTAAGTACAAGATAGCAGCCGGCGGAGTAGTGGAAAATAGCGATGGCAAAATTCTACTAATGAAGCGACTCGGTAAGTGGGACTTACCAAAAGGAAAACTAGATAAAGGGGAAACCATAGAGGAATGTGCCCTCCGTGAAATAGAAGAGGAAACGGGGGCTAATGACTTAAGTGTTAAATCATCTTTTGCAGAAACCTATCACACCTACTACCGCAATGAGAAGTGGATTATAAAACATACGCACTGGTACATAGTAGAATGTAAAGATGGCAGTAATCTAGCTCCTCAGCAAGAAGAAGATATAGAACAAGTAGCTTGGGTGGATTTCGATACAATAGACGTGCTCAATCTCAATACATATCCAGCGATTAGAAGATTACTAAAGCTCTACAGACGTAGGCTTAAAGCACTGCTATAAAAAGCTAGCTATTAATTTCTTGGTAGATAGCAGCAGGCAGATATTTCTGATATGCCCCATTGTATCTAATAAGATCTCTTACTATGGTGGAACTCACAGATGCATTCTTCTGATCACTCATCACAAAGACGCTCTGCACCTCTGCAGTAAGATCCTCATTTACGTACGCTATCTGCTGCTCGTACGTGAAATCTTGCGTAGTGCGTAGTCCTCTCAGTATGAACTGAGCACCTATGGACTCTGCAAAAGTCGCTGTAAGGCCCTCATAGTGCACCACAGTCACTCGTGGCTCATTGGTGAAGAGTTTATCCAGCCACACTGTACGTTGATCTAGTGTAAATAGGTGCTGCTTCCCACTATTCACTCCTATAGCTACCACTACTTCATCAAAAATCTTTAAACCTCTGGTGACTATATCTAAGTGTCCATTGGTAAATGGATCAAACGTGCCTGGGAAAAGTGCTTTCTTACTCATTACTGCCTTCAAAGTTAAAAAAAGAAAAGGTACTCTGACCATACTCCCTAGTTTCCACTATAGCAGGGTGTGCTACTTGAGCCATACTCTTATGCTCTAATATAAAAATTCCATTGGGCAATAAGTAATTGCCAGTACTTATGCTTTCTATCAGTGCATCTATCTCCTGCTTCTCATTGTACGGAGGATCAGCGAAAATAATAGTGAACTTTTCATTACTCTGATTTAGATAACTTATACACTTCGCTTGTCTCACTTTTAAAGGAGCATTTAGTTTATCTACTATCTCATTTATATAGGTTACACTCTTGCGGTTAGCGTCTACAGCTGTGATCTCCGTCACCCCTCTAGAGCAAAACTCAAGTGCCATGCTGCCCAGTCCACTGTAGAGATCTAGCACTTTCATATCTTCGAAGTAGTAGCGTTGGTCCAATACATTAAAAAGTGCCTCTTTAGCCCGATCTGTAGTAGGCCGTGCGTGTGGCATGTTTTTCTCCGGAAACTTAAATCCCTTGTACTCTCCGCTTATAATACGCATTCTGCAAAAAACTGAGCTACTGCATCTATACTGTTAGTGCTCTGTGCACTGCACTGCTGCAAAGGAGGGAGATAATTCTGAAACATAACTTTGTGACTGGCATGCTCTTGCGTACTTCCTACACTCCCAAAGTACAACTTATCTAAAGGCAACTCCAACTGTTCCACTGCTAACATTACGTAATAAAAAACTTCATCTTTAGTCTCACTAGTATATCTATTTACTGCGAGTAGTTTTCCGTCTTTCCATACCATCAATGAAATCGTATGTTCATGTAACCAATAGTACAGTGCATTCTCATGGCGTATAGCAGCTGCATACTTATGCATTAGGTTTATATCTGTATGCTCTTGTGGATTGACTACTGCACTAAGTAAACTATGGGTCACGAGAGTAGATTCATAGACCACCCTAAAGTCATCTGTGTTTTGATGTCTTAACTCGAGATGCTCTTCTCCATAATTGGCTTGAAAATAGCTAGTATAAATATCCTCTGACAATGGTACCAGTGTAGATCGAGCACACATACTTATGGTACTAGTCGTGCTAAAGATAGACTCTTTTAATGCATCAGGTAACGTGGTTAGATTACCATTATCTGATGAAAACTTCTGTACATTATCCTTACTGAATACGGTAAATACTGAGCTGCTCGGGTATAAGAAGACTACGAGCTTATCGCTTACAGCATTGTGATAAGACGACATTACTACGGTATACTACCTATTCCAGTTACCGTTATAATTTACTTCATAAACAGAACCCACCTGCAGTGGATTCTTTTTCTTCTTACGATCTTTGCTGAAAGGCATAGGATCTACTATCTCAAATACTGGCACAGTAACTGAGTTCTTTTTTATTTCCCCAGCAGCTATCTTAAACTGTAGCGTATCGTGAAATGGCACGTATTTTAATTGGGCAATATTTACTTCTCTAAAAAGCGAATCTTTGATGCTTACCATCATTTCCGTAGTTTTAAATACGGTAGTAGAATCATCCTTATCACCTTCTTGGATCAGCACTCTCATTTCGCCATTTTCCATAAACTCTAGTAGATCAGGAAAATTACCCGCAAATTTACCTTTCTCATCTTTATACGCTATCTGTCCATCTCTGAGCAATTTTAGCTTCTTTATTACAGCGGCTTCTTTTTCAGTTACTTCTTCTTCATACTTAATATCAGAATACACTGTATTAAAAGTAAGGTAAGAGAGTACTGCTATGATGATGAGTAAAGCGATTCTAATTGCGTATTTCATGTGATGCTTGTGTCTTAATTCTTAGTTGGCAATATTACGCAAAATGAATTAAATATATTTTCACGCATTGATTTTTAATTTAGGAAATATACAGTTGGGTATAGGAGCGTTCTGGAACTATCAAAAAAAGCCTCCTCCATTACTGGAGAAGGCTTCTATATTGTTTAGTCATAATCCTAACCTTCTAGTGCTGCTGCACCACCTACTATCTCTAGTATCTCTGTGGTAATAGCTGCCTGACGGGCTTGGTTATATTGCAATTTTAGATCATATATGATCTCACCTGCATTCTCTGTAGCTTTATCCATGGCTACCATACGGCTGCCGTGTTCAGATGCTTGAGAATCTAACATAGTTCGGTACAGCTGTGTTTTGATTGCTTTCGGTATGATAGTGAAGAGTAAGTCCTTCTTAGAAGGCTCAAACGAGAAATCAGAATTATACTTCGCATTATCGTCCTTACTCGCGGTAAAAGACTCTAACTCGACCGGTAGAATCTTCTCTGCCGTAATGATTTGAGTAGCCGCATTTTTAAATTTATTATACACCACTCTTACTTCATCATACTTTCCTGCCAAGAAATCATTGATAACTGATTCTCCTATATTAAACGCAGCATCTGCATTTAAGTCTAAGAAAACCTCCATGTTAGAAGTATCTTTAGTAAACTCAGCACGCTTAAAAAACTCAAATGCTTTTTTTCCTAAAAACGTTGCTTCTACATTCACATTAGCATACTTATTAGCAATGAGCTTCTTCACCTCCTTAGTCACATTTGAGTTAAAACCTCCACACAAACCTCTATCACTTGAGTTTACGATAAGAAGTACATTCTTTAACTCTCTGTGCTCAAAGTAACCTTGAAGTGCTTCTTCCTCTTTAGCAGAATCTGCCAAATTCATCAATATACCGTTTAATTTATCGGCATAAGGTCTCATTTGAGTAATAGCATTCTGTGCCTTACGCAGCTTAGTAGCCGACACCATTTTCATGGCTTTGGTTATCTGCTGAGTAGACTTTGTGCTCGCTATACGTGTTCTTACTTCTTTAAGATTTGCCATTCTATGTTAGGCTTTGTAATTTTTAGCTACTTCTGCTCCTACTTTTTCCAATACATCTGTAAGCTCAGGTGTGTACTTACCTGCAGATAATGAATTCAATACATCTTTATGATCTGCATCCATTTTCATCAAGAAATCTTCTTCAAACTTACGTACTTGATTAACTGGAACTGACTTAAGCAATCCTTTGGTACCCAAGTATATAATAGCTACTTGCTTACCTACCGAAAGTGGAGAAAACTGAGGTTGTTTCAGTATCTCTACGTTACGTGCTCCTTTATCCAACACTCCTTTAGTAGCAGCATCTAGATCCGAACCGAACTTAGCAAAAGCTTCAAGCTCTCTATACTGTGCTTGATCTAATTTCAATGTACCTGAAGTCTTTTTCATAGACTTAGTCTGAGCATTACCACCTACACGAGATACCGAGATACCCACGTTAATAGCTGGACGCACACCAGAGTTAAATAAATCTGACTCTAGGAATATTTGCCCATCTGTAATCGAAATCACATTAGTAGGAATATAAGCAGAAACGTCACCAGCCTGTGTTTCGATGATAGGAAGTGCAGTTAAAGAACCCCCACCTTTCACCATTGACTTGATAGAATCTGGCAAGTCATTCATCTCCTGAGCAATAGAATCATTACTATTTACTTTACAAGCTCTTTCTAATAGACGAGAATGCAGGTAAAATACATCACCTGGATAAGCCTCACGTCCTGGAGGACGCTTTAGAAGTAGAGATACCTCACGGTATGCTACTGCTTGCTTACTCAAATCATCAAATACAATAAGAGCTGGTTTCCCCGTATCACGGAAAAACTCACCTATAGCAGCACCCGCCATCGGAGCATAAAACTGCATAGGAGCAGGATCAGCAGCAGAAGCAGCTACTACAACAGTATATGCCATTGCACCTTTTGCTTCTAAAGAGTTAACTACTTGCTTTACTGTAGATGATTTTTGACCACAAGCCACATATATACAAAATACTGGCTCACCAGCATCATAAAATTCTTTTTGATTGATAATAGTATCGATACATACAGCTGTTTTACCAGTCTGTCTATCACCGATTACTAACTCTCTCTGACCACGACCTACAGGAATCATAGCATCTATCGCTTTGATACCAGTTTGCATAGGCTCAGTCACCGGCTCTCTGTAGATTACTCCTGGTGCTTTTCGCTCCAAAGGCATCTCATACGTATCACCTACTATAGGTCCTTTACCGTCTATAGGCTGACCTAGCGTATTTACTACTCTGCCTAGCATACCTTCTCCTACTTTCAGAGATGCTATACGGTTAGTACGCTTCACAGTATCACCTTCACTGATACCTACAGAGCTACCTAAAAGTACAGCTCCTACGTTATCTTCTTCTAAGTTTAACACGATACCTTGCACACCGTTATCAAACTCTATAAGCTCACCCGATTTTACTTGAGTAAGTCCGTATATACGAGCGATACCGTCTCCTACTTGGAGTACAGTACCTACTTCTTCTAGTTGAGCATCAGTTTTTACACCTGCTAGTTGCTCCTTTATTATGCTAGAAACTTCGTCTGGTCTTATTGCAGCCATTCTCTTACCTAATTATAAATTAATTGTTTTCTGATTTCTCTAAGTTCTTTAGACACGCTTTTATCTAAAAGTTTGTCTTCGTGTTTTATGACGATACCACCTATAATAGATGGATCTACATCATTTGTAAGATCTATATCTGCCTTACCTAATAGTGTACTCACGTAGCTTTTCATATCAGCTAGTGCATCACCAGTAAGAGCAGTAGCAGTAACTACAGTAGCACTTGCTATACCTTTCATCTCATTATAAGAGGATATAAAGTTAGTAGCTACATTAGCCAGTTCTCCTTCTCTTCGTCTATCTGCTAGTAAGCTAATAAATGTAAGAGTAGTTTCATTTGTACTTGCAAATACCTTTGCCAATACAATCTTTTTATCTTCTATCTTTACAATAGGATTTTTAAGTAGACTACGCAGCTCTTTCGATTCTGCACAGATTTGTACTATATTATCCATATCGCCTTTCACCACATCCAGCGTATTGCTAGATTGAGCTAAATCTAATAGTGATTTTGAGTATCGAGTTGCTATTCTGCTCGTTGCCATAGCTTAATTACTTTGTGCTTTACTTAAATGCTCGGCTACTAAAGCCTCTTGTGCACCTGTATCACTAAGTTCTTTTCTGATTACTTTTTCTGCTATTGCTAGTGAGATTTCGCCTACTTGCTTCTTGATGTCAGACAGAGCTTGATTTTTCTCTTTTTCTATCTCACCTTTAGCAGCAGCTACTAGTCTGCTACCCTCTTCTGAAGCTGTAATTTTAGCATCCGAAAGAATTTTGTCTTTCATCTCCTTCGCTTCTTTTAGAATAGTTTCTCTCTCAGCTCTAGCTTCAGCTAAAAGATTCTCATTTTCAGCTTTGAGCGAGCTCATTTGAGCTTTAGCGTCTTCAGCCGACTTCAGAGATCTCTCGATAAAGTCTTCTCTGTCTTTCAGAGCCTTCAATATACCAGACCATGCATACTTTCTTAAAATGAAAAGCACGATAAGGAATGCCAATGACATCCAAAATACGAGACCAATACTAGGTGTTAATAATTCCATCTTGTTATTTTTTAAAAATATATGAAGTGGACGAGATATTCCCGTCCACTATTATATTTTTATCCTGCAAGAGCAATCAATAGACAAACGATAATACCGAAGAACGCCGCTCCCTCTACAAGAGCTGCTGCTACGATCATGTTTGCACGAATGTCTCCAGAAACCTCAGGCTGACGAGCCATAGACTCTAATGCTGAACCACCGATACGACCGATACCAAGACCTGCACCAATAACTGCGATACCTGCTCCGATTCCTGCACCCATTTGTGCGATTCCGTCTAATAAAATTGTTAAAAGTTCCATTACTTTAAATTGTTACTTGTTTTGATTTATGTTTATTTAAAAATTCTTATTCTCTTATTTAATGCTCGTGAGCATGTTCTTCTACCGCACTACCTAGGTAAAGTGCAGATAGTAATGTAAATACGTAGGCCTGTAAAAATGCTACCAGAAGTTCTATACAGAACATAAAGATGGAAAATATAACAGAAACAATAGATACTCCAATTCCACCCCAAGCACCATACAAGTTATCAAAGATAAATATCAAACTAACAAAAGCTAATATGATGATGTGACCTGCTGTGATGTTTGCAAATAAACGAAGCATCAATACGATAGGCTTGGAAAGGAAACCAATAAATTCGATGATAAACATCAACGGGATAGGCACTTTTAGCCACCAAGGTACTCCTGGTGTCCATAGGATATGCATCCAGTAATCTTTATTGCCATTCGCTGCTGTGATTATGAACGTGAGCAATGCGAGCACTAATGCTACAGCAATATTACCCGTAACATTAAAACCACCTATAAATGGGATAAGACCCAACAAATTAGCAATCCATATAAAGAAGAATACTGTTAATAAATATGGCAGAAACTTTTCGTGTTTTTTACCTATCGATGGTTTAGCAATCTCGTCTCTCACAAAGACTATCAGCGGCTCCACTGCTGACTGTATTCCTTTAGGAGCTTGTCCTTCTCTATTTTTATATCCTTTAGCCGCAGCAAAAAATATAAGAAGCATTAATATTGATGTTATAAAGACACCCGCTACTGCTTTCGTTATTGAAAAATCGAGCGGTTTTGAATATATCGGCTCATTGGTCTCCTTCTCGTATCCTACGATTAATTTACCACCTTCTTCATTGGCGTGATATATTTTCTCATGATCCATCACATAACCGATGTGTGCATCGCCAGAGGATAGATGGTCAGAACTAAATGGCGGTATAAGTCCTCCACTTTTGTTATCCCAAAGAATGATTGGTAATGGGATGTGAAAATTACCAATATGAATCTCGTGATTATCCAAGACATGATGTATAATAACATCTCCTGGCACGAAGGATTCTTCTTCGTGTTTCTCATCTCCGCCTGAAGCAATAGCTCCTAAAGACGTCATTAAAACAAGTGTAAGAGCCAAAAAGCTGGCTTTTGCTGTGTTCATAAGGTTCTGATACTTAGCTTGTTGTATTATCAAGGTTGCCGCTTTTTTCGGTCCGCAATTTAGATACTAATTGAGATATTTCAAATATTGTATAAAATAAATATAAAGATAAATAAAACACGATGAACTCTTTTGATTTTATGTCGCTTACTATCAAGTAAATAGCCAAAAAAACTAAGCATAAAAGCATCCGTATTCCAATGGCTCCCATCACTCCTGTAAAAAACCGCGAATTAGAAGTACTTACTACCGCCTTTTGAGTCTTTAATCCTATCAATAATCCTACCACATAGTAAAATATTAATGCTGACCAAAACCACCACTGCTCTTCGCTACCCTTCCAATAAAAGAATGCCAGAACCGCTGCCATAAAAACCAAGGTCATTGCGGTCAATTTTCCGATGAAATTGAAACTCATATTACTTTAAACTCTTTATTAGTACAAAAATGACTGCAAATACCGCAATAAATACAGCGACAAGCAAGAAAACAGATTCTAAATTAAGATAATTATCCAATGCCTTTCCTGAGAAAATGAGCACCAATGTGATGGCCACTAACTGAAACCCAAGTCCAGCATATTTTACGGAATTATTAGTTCGTGGCTTTTTGGCCATCCTTGTCTTTTACACTCTTAGCGTCAGAAAGAGCATTCCCCATGGTACAAGATCCATTGAACTCTCCACCATTTTCTACCACTATCTTATCTGTTTTTATATCACCGTCAACCTTACCGCTACTTTTTAAAAGCAACAACTCACTCACAAGTAAATTACCATTTACGGTACCACTTAAATCACAGCTTTTCGCATTGATATTACCTACTATCTTACCGCTTATACCTAAAACACATTTGGAAGTCGTAGATACATTGCCATGCACCGTACCATCTATTCTCAGGTCACCACTAGAGCGTAAGTTTCCTTCTATGACCGTCCCCTCTCCGATCACGTTGATTGCAGAATTAGTTTGAGGAGCAGATTTTTCTTTTTTGCCTAACATTTTTGTACTCGTATTTGGTTATGTTCTTGTATTTTAAAAATTAATATAATTTTGGGGATTAACTGCCACTCCTCGTTTCCACAGTTCAAAATGCAAATGAGGGCCAGACGATAGTTCCCCCGTATTCCCTACTAGAGCTACCGCATCTCCTGCATTTACAAATGTACCTTCATTCTTGAGCAGCACTGCATTGTGCTTATACACCGATAAGAAATTCCCTGGATGCTGTATAATTAGTGTATGTCCTCCATTAGGAGTCCAAGCAGCGAATATCACCGTACCCTTTTGCACGGATTTAATCACCTCTTTACTTTTAGCGGCTATATCTACAGCCAGATGTTTTCTATCCTGATTAAATGTATCACTTATGACTCCCTTGAGTGGCACAAAAAAATTATAATCATTCGCTGTGGGCTCTGCCGGCCGTATACTTGTGACAGACACTATTGGCGCTGCAGGACTAACTTCTATCTTCTCATCAGGATCATCTAAATCAGACATATTAATACTCACATCCTCACCTGCTAGAACCTTACCTAATATATCAGACTGAAGTCTAAGCTGACCCAAGCTAGTCTCTAAGGAGTCTATCTTCTGAGTCATCTTATACTGCTCCATCCCGCTATACTTAGCACTTTTAGTAGGAAAGATATGATTCAAAGGGGTGTAGGCTAAAAGCATGTAAATGACTGCTCCAAAAACTAATAATCCTGTACTAGTAAGTATCAAGACATTAAGAGGAGTAAGCACTACAGACACTTTCTCCTCCAGGTTATCATCCTGTCTGAGAATTATTCTGTATCTATTTCTGAACTTCGTTGATATTTTTTTTCTTAAAGAACCCAACTTTTAGCGGTGTTTGCGACGTTTTTAAAATATTTTTGCTGACTTAGCAGTTATCTAATCGCAAAGTTAATAAGAAATAAAGATTTGAGGACACGGAAATACATAACATTATTCTTACTCATAGCCACTTGCAGCCATACTATGGCTCAGTCTAATGAAGATCCATGGTTAAAAAGAAATTGGAATAATATGGTAGCTCGATTTAATATCTACTTTAATGCTACTCAGAAACTAGATGCAGCAGTGTATAGTCTCGGCACAAAACAACGAGATGACTTCAATGAAGTGATAGCTATCTATCCTTATGGTACAGCGGATGATGCTAAAAATATGCGTGCACCTATGGAAGAAGCCATGAAAAAAGCATCTAAGGTAATACAGAATAAGCCACGTAGTAAGTGGGCAGACAATGCTTACTTTTTAATTGGTCAAACACAGTTTTTTAGTGGAGACTATTACGCTTCAATAGAGACTTTCCAGTTTGTGAATAACGCGTACACAGACGAAACCATAAAAGCTATGAGTCAACTTTGGCTTATGAAAAGCTACATACAGCAAGAGAAGCTGGATGATGCGGAAGCTATCTACGGTTTGTTAACCAAAATACGGATTACCGATAATGAGTTCAATACGGGGCTGAATCTTTCTGCAGGTGACCTGATGGTAAAGCAGGGCAAAAATGCTATAGCTATCAGATTACTACAAAAAGGACTGAATAAACTAAAAGACAGAACGCTCAGATACCGCACAAACTTCGTGTTAGGTCAACTTTATTTAGAACAAAAAAAATACCGAAAAGCAAACGAACACTTTATTAAAGTACTTCGAATGAATGCCCCTTACGAATACGTTTTTCAAGCAAATCTAGGTATGGCAAAATCTACCTCAGAGGCTGGCGGACAAGGTGCCCAAAAGACCAAAAAGTACCTCAAGCGAATGCTCGAGGATGACAAAAACATAGAATATTATAACCAGATATACTATGAGCTGGCTAAACTAGAATTTGCCACTGATAATGAAAATCAGGGTCTCATCTATATGAAGCAATCTGCCTCTGCTAAGGGGTCTAATACTACTCAGCTCACTAAAACATACCTCTTTTTAGCAGACTACTACTTCGAACGCAGGAAGTATGACAACGCCCAGTCCTACTATGACAGTTCCGTAGCTATTATACCTGAGGACTATCCGAATGTAGATAATATTAAAACCAAGCACAGTATTTTATCTAAGTTGATAGAAAATATAGAAACTATACGTACACAAGATAGCCTATTAACTCTCAGTATGATGGACCGTAAGCTCTTAGATAAGCGGATAGATAGATTAATAGAACAAGAAAAAGAGACTGCACGCTTGGCAAAAGAAGACGAGATTATACGCCAAGAACAAGCACAAATTAACGCACGAAATCCTGGCAACGGAGGAGGAATAAATGCAAATACAGGAAGTGGCTCTACGTGGTACTTCTATAACACAAGTACTGTAGCCAGAGGGACTAACGACTTCGAGAGAACTTGGGGCAAGAGAAAGCACGATAACTTCTGGCGATTTCTAAACAAGAGTGCTATGTCTAGTGCGCTAGCACTCAAGTCTAAATCTGATGACTCACAAGAAGAAAAAAGTGATCCTGATACCTATAGCAGTTCTAAAGATAAAGAGCAGGAAGAACTTTTAAAAGACGTAGCCTCAGAAAAATTAGATTATTACAAAGACATTCCCTTCAGCTCTACTGCTCAGTTAGTCGCTAAAAGAAAGATACAAGCTGCCTATTTAGGGATAGGAAAGATCTACTTTAATGAGTTGAAAGAATACGTACAGTCTAAGACTAATCTTACTAATCTACTCAATAAGTATCCTGCTACCTTGCACAAACCAGAAGCACTATTTTACCTCGCTAAAAATGCCACTGAACTAGGAGACAGTGCTGGTGCAGCAAGCTATGCCAAAATGGTAGCAGACGAGTTTCCAGAGACCGCATTTAACAGTGTACTAAATAACAAGGAAATCGTAGAAGATAACAGCGATGACGAATTGATAGCCGTATATGAACGTATGTTCGCCGCTTTTAAAAATGAACAATTTGATACGGTATTTAGTATTAAAAAGACCATAGACAAAGAGTATGCAGGCAACTCTATACAAGCTAAAATAGACTACCTATACGCACTCACTATGGGTCAGACTGCTGGCAAAGAAGCCTACCTCTCAGAGCTAGAAGGTATCAAAGAAGCATATTCTGGAACCGCTATTGGCGAACAAGCCGCTTATACCATAAGGCTGCTCGCCGCAGATGATGAAATAGCTCTTGATGAACTATCTAGGTTCGCCTCTAACCTGAATGGCATCCACTATTACGTACTCACAGGTAATACTGAAAATAGCCCTAAAGTAGAATTAGATTTAGGTGACTACAATAATAAATTCTTTGGTACAATCCCATTACAAGTAACAAGCCTAGTATTTGGAGAAAAACAGCTCTACTACATCAAACAGTTTGATAATAAGACAACCGCTATAAAGTATCATAAAGAAATGGAGGCAAGTGCCAGTTTTCTCAAACAGATAGGACTCAAAAATGCCAACTTCTATGCTATCACTCCTGAAAACTTCAGAATACTCGTAAAACTTAAAGGCGATGATGAGTATATTCGATTCTTTGCTAAAAAATATAAGTAAGACATATGTCACCTGCCAATAAAACTAAAAACTCTTCCAGTAACAAATGGGTTAAACGCCTTTGGAAACTATTCATAGCCGGGCTATTCTTTATTTTACTCTTTCTACTCAGTATTCGCTATGGTCTGTGGGGAGCACTCCCTGACACCCAAGAATTGGAAAATCCTAAGACTAAATTAGCCTCTGAGATATTTTCTGAAGATGATAAAGTACTCGGAAAAATGTTTTATCAAGAAGATAGGACTAACAGTGATTACGATGATATTCCTTCCTATCTAAAAGAAGCTCTGATTGCGACAGAAGATGAACGATTCTATAGTCACAGTGGTATAGATGGAAGGGCATTATTACGTGCTATTGTAAGACTGGGGCAAGACGGAGGTGGAAGTACCATTACACAACAACTAGCACTTAACTTATTTCAAGAACGTGCTGAAAATGTTTTCGAAAGAATAATTCAGAAGATAAAAGAATATTTCTTAGCCACGGAAATTGAAAAAAGATATACTAAGGATGAAATAATCCTAATGTATTTTAATACGGTATCCTACGGAAATAGTTTTGGAATCAAATCTGCTTCAAAAAGATATTTTAATAAAAGGACGAAAGACCTGAAAATAGAAGAAGCGGCAGTGCTAGTAGGGATGCTAAAAGCCAACACGTACTATAATCCTGTGCGTAACCCTGAAAATGCAAAAAGACGCCGTAGCGTGGTACTTAAGCAAATGCAGGTCAACGATTACATCACACAAAATGATTATGATAGCCTGCGTATGCTGCCTTTAGTTACTGATAAGTACTACACGGATCACAATACAGGCATGGCCACCTATTTTCGCTCACATCTTGCTGGGTGGATGAAGGAATGGACGAAGAACTATGCTGTTAAAACTGGCGTGAAATATAACATCTATGACGATGGACTAAAGGTATACACTACTATAGACTCTAGGCTCCAGCAATATGCTGAAAATGCCGTATCCAATCATATGAAAACTCTTCAGCAGCAGTTCTTTGATGAGACCGCACGCCGCAACAGAGATCCGTGGTACGGAGAGGATGAAAATGGAGATTTATTTAATGATACTGAATATCCTGCCCGTATGATGAAGCGTACGCAACGCTATCGTGGTTTAAAGAAACAGTACAAAAACAACCAAGATTCAATAGACTACTATCTTAATAAACCTGTAAGCATGAGACTCTTTTCTTGGAATGGCGATATAGATACCATGCTAAGCCCTATGGATTCACTTAAGTACACAAAGCAAATTCTGCATACTGGATTTATGAGTTTTGAGCCGCAGACCGGGCATATTAAAGCTTGGGTAGGTGGTATCAATCATACCCATTTCCAATATGACCACGTTAATAAAAAGGCCACACGCCAGGTAGGATCTACCTTCAAACCACTGGTATACGCACGCGGATTAGATGATGATAAAATACAACCATGCGAAAAAGAAAGTACAGGCCCAGTGATAGTAGAGTATGGAGAAGGCAAACAGTGGATGCCCCAAAACTCGGGTGAAGTTCCGGCAGAAGTAACCTTTTACCAAGGGCTTCAGCAATCTATAAATACCATCACAGCTCGGGTGATGAAACGGTTAGGCCCCAATAGTGCAGAGGTGGTAAAACAAACAGCTGGACGCATGGGTATAGACGATTCTAAATTTGAACCTTATCCGTCTATCTGCTTAGGAACTATGGACATTTCTGTGTTTGAAATGGTAGGGGCTTATGGCACCTTTGTAAATGGAGGAACTTTTATAGAGCCCATTTTCGTAACACGAATAGAAGATAAAAATGGTAACATATTAGAAGAATTTACTCCAGAAAAAAACGAAGCTATCAGAATGCAGACAGCCTATATAATTTGTAAAATGCTGGAACGCGTAACTATGAACGGCGGTACCGCAGCAAGACTACGTGGCAGCAGATTTAAAATACCAGGTGACGTATCATTAGGCGGCAAAACTGGTACTACACAAAACAATTCGGACGGCTGGTTTATGGGAGTGACTCCTAACCTAGTAAGCGGTTGCTGGGTAGGTGCAGAGGAACGCAACGTACATTTTCGCAGCACATACTACGGACAGGGAGCCAATATGGCTCTCCCCATATTTGGTAAATATATGGAGCAGATTTATGCTAATCCCACTATGGAATACGGCCGTGGTAGCTTTAAAAAGCCAAACATAGAGATGACCATAGATTTAGACTGTGACAATATGCCTGGAGATGAAAGTGGAGAGAATGGGGAAGTGCAGGACAAAAAGCCTGAACCAGAACTTTTTTAGCCTAATTATGCTGACCGCCTAAATAAGGGCAAGCAGCCAAATCTTCTAATGAAGTATAGCTTACTTTAGACTTGGTGTATCCGTAGATTTCCTCTAGCGTACTAATTTGAGACTTATCGTCTGTATTGCTTTCTACGTCGTCCAAACTATACTGACACGGATGCTCATACCCACTAGCATGTGTAAGCTCTAGTAGCTCTTTTCTAAAGTACTTCACGTAGTTGTAAAAACGTTCAGATTTCAAAGTAGGATCAATACCTGCCTGCAGCCATTTGCTCTGGGTAGCTACACCACTTGGACACGTATTTGTATGACAGACTTGTGCTTGGATACATCCTATGCTCATCATAGCTTCACGAGCTACATTTATCACATCTGCTCCCATAGCAAAAGCACGAGCAGCATTAGCAGGTAAACCAAGCTTCCCACTGGCCACGAACACTATACGCTCACTCAAGTTTCTTTTTTGAAATATTTTATATACGAGTGCAAACCCATTGAAAAACGGAAGCGAAACATGATCTGCAAAACTAGGAGGTGCTGCACCTGTACCTCCTTCTCCCCCATCTACGGTGATGAAATCTGGACCTGTACCTCGTTCTACCATCTTATCAGCTAGCTCTTCCCACATAGCAGTCTTACCTATAGCAGACTTAATCCCTACAGGCAGCCCAGTACGCTTAGCTATATCCTCTATCACATCTAGCATCTCATCTAACGTGCTAAAACATTTATGACTAGCAGGTGAAAGGACATCTTTTCCAATTTCCACACCTCTAATAGCCGCTATTTCTGCTGTTATTTTTTTTCCAGGCAATACGCCACCCTTTCCCGGCTTTGCACCTTGAGAAAGTTTCACTTCTATAGCTCTTACAAACTGATTATTCTCTACTAGTTTCTCTAACTTATCTAAGTCTAAACTCCCTTCTTCACTTCGCACTCCAAAGTAACCTGTACCAAAGTGAAAAACAACATCTGCACCGTTACTATGATAAGGAGATAATCCGCCTTCTCCTGTATTGTGATATGCTCCTGCTTTATGTGCACCTTTATTCAGACTCTGTATCGCATTAGCACTAAGTGACCCAAAACTCATCGCAGAAACATTCAGCACAGACTTTGGTCTAAAAGGTCGTTGCCGTCCATTCGCCAAGCCCATTACTTTAGCACACGGCAAAAAAGACGGATCCTTGAAGGAAACATGACTCTCATCTACTCGAAATGGAAACATATCCGGTTTCAAGAAGTGATAGTTAGTACTATAAAAATCTTGATCTGAACCAAACCCTTGATAGTTATTCTCTGTCTTTGCAGATGCATATATCCAAGAGCGTTCTCTTCTATTGAAGGGCAGTTCTTCCCTATTATTAGCTATAAAATACTGGCGAATCTCTGGACCAATTTTCTCAAACATATATCTAATATGGCCTATAACCGGATAATTATGCGAAATCGTATGCTTCCGCTGCAATACATCCCGAATAGCTAAAATCGCTAAGAACATAAATATCCATGCCCACCACATTGTTTCATATAAAAAAGAAAGTAATTCTTGCATCGTTCGAAGATACATCAATCTAGGATATGATATCATGACACACTACACTGCAACCCTAAATCCAATCATTGAAAAAAACACAGTCCCAGATAACGCTTATAAAGTTGTCACATATGTCATTTTTTGTAAGTAACCAGACGCTACATCACAGACGAAAATTATCAGGAAATATTAAAAACTTATATTTAAACGTTGTGTTTATATTGCAATTATGATCGAAGGAGCACAAAGCACAACTAATAGAATACAACACATTGAAAGTGAGATTTCTAAGCTTAGAAACCAGTTAAGAAATCATAAATTATATAAAAACCTTAATAGTCTTGATGACATTAAGGTGTTTATGGAAAACCACGTCTATGCAGTATGGGATTTTATGTCGCTTTTGAAAAGCCTACAAATAAATCTTACAACAGTCGAAACACCCTGGACACCTCCAAAAAATCCAATCCTATCTAGATTCATAAATGAGATTGTTCACGGGGAAGAAAGTGACCTGAATGAATTAGGAGAGCCTAACAGCCACTTTGAAATGTACTTAGATGCGATGTTGCAGACGAATGCAGATACTACTAAAATAGATAACTTTATAGCCCTAATAAAAACTGGAAATTCGATAGAACACGCTTTAGAAAAAATCAACATAGACAGCAGAATAGCTGATTTTGTGAAATTTTCATTTTCTGTTATTGCAACTAACAAGCCACATCTTATTGCTTCAGCATTTACATTTGGTCGAGAAGATGTAATCCCAGATATGTTCATAGAGATTCTTAAAAGTTCAGAGACTGAGCACAAATCGTATACTAAATTACGCTATTATCTAGAGCGTCATGTTGAAATAGATGGTGGTGAACACGGACCACTTTCCTTGCTAATGATTGCTGAACTCTGCGGAGACGACGACCTCAAATGGGATGAAGCATTGACTATAGCTCGACAATCTTTGGAAAAAAGAATTCAGCTTTGGGATGCTATCAGTGATCTTATTCAATTGAGACAAACTGCCTGAAAAAAAAAGAGTTCAGACTATTAATCACTTGAAAATACAAGTCGTCTAACCCCAATAAAAGGTAAGCGTTCACAAATAACCTACCCCACATAATCAGGAGATTATCAAAATAGCTAGTGTCAAAAGTGCCAGTTAGTACTCCACCTACAGATACTTTAAAATTTGATTCAGAAAGAGAGTTAAGCCTTTGTAAATGAAGGCTTTAATAATACATTTAGACGTATAGCACTACTTCCAAAACCCAATCTGAAATTTGGGATATCAGCACGAACCAAGATGATGTGTAAGAATATGAAAATAACAGTAGTTTTTAGGCAAGCTCTGAGTAAAATAGAATACTACACGCTGAACGAACTTAAACTGCAACGTGTAGACAAACACAACAATGAACTAATGCCGCTCAGAAAGGTTGATTAACCAAATGAACCGCACTGAAGATCTTCTTAAACTACGTCCCAAGATTAAAACCATCCAACAAGATCTGAATACTTCTGAGACTGAGAAGTATCAAAACGATACATTACGTCCTCTTCTGAAATTTCAGCATGACATTCTTCTTTGCCTATTCCACGCATCTCTAACCAAGAATAAGGCTCGCTTTACTGAACTTAGTCTTGAGGAAAAAGAGGAGAAACTGAATCAGATCTTTCAAAAAGATCTGAGTTTCAAAAACCAATCGATTGGTGCGGTCATTGGAATGCTCACCCTAGAAGAATATGAGGTATATACCTCTGATATGGCCGCCTATAATCGTAGGATTGTAACGATGCTCAAGCAAAGGATAATGAGCACATACTAGCTCTAGATAAAGCCATACCTTTACCGCAATGATATCAGGCATCAAAACCGAAGCAGAAATACTTTCTAAACTAAGCATAGAGCGACTAAATCCTATGCAGATAGAGGCTAAAACTGTGATAGCAAAAAACGAAGGTACGGTGCTCCTCTCTCCTACAGGTACTGGTAAGACAGTAGCTTTTCTTCTGCCTCTCATAGCAGAGTTAAACCCAGAAATAAGCGAGGTACAAGCCATCATTATAGCTCCTACTCGTGAACTAGCCATACAGATAGAGCAAGTACTCCGTGATATGGGAACAGGCTACAAAACCAATGTAGTATACGGTGGCAGAAGCGGCTCACAAGACCGACGAGATATGGATACGAGACCCACCATACTAGTAGGTACGCCAGGAAGAGTAGCAGACCATCTTCGTAGAGGATTTTTTGATACTGAGCATATTAAAATGCTCGTGTTAGACGAGTTTGATAAGTCATTAGAAATTGGTTTTGAAGGCGAAATGATAGAAATTCTAGACTCTTTGCCAAGCCTAAAAAAGAAAATCCTCACCTCCGCTACACAAGAATTCAAAGTGCCTGCATTCGTAGGATTAAATAATCCAGGAAGAATAAACTACCTGCACGAAACAGTACAAAAGCTAGAAGTTAAAAAAATAGTGGTAGGTAGTGACTTACTACAGGGACTAGCAGACAGCCTAAGAGCCATAGGCAATAAGCCGGGCATTATATTCTGCAACTATAAAGACACCATAGCAGGTATAAGCGAATACCTAAAAGAGCAAAATATATCTCACGGCCTATTCTATGGTGGACTGGAGCAGATAGATAGGGAGCGAGCTTTGATAAAGTTTAGAAATAAAACCCATCAACTCTTACTAGCTACTGATCTAGCAGCTAGAGGCATAGACGTGCCCGAAATAAAATTTATCCTGCACTATGAGCTACCACATAAAGAGCAAGAGTTTACCCATCGTAATGGTAGGACTGCCCGTATGAATGCAGAAGGAACTGCTTATGTACTCATCCGAAAAGGTGCTCATCTTCCTGAGTATATGCCAGAATTACCAGATGCTGCCCTAGCAGGAGGAAAAGAGCTAAAGTCCTCTGAATGGACCACTTTATACATCACAGGAGGTAAGAAGGATAAGATATCTAAAGGTGATATAGCAGGATTATTTATGAAGCAGGCAGGCTTGAAGCCTTTTGAAGTAGGGCATATAGAGATAAAACTAGATTCCTCTTTTGTAAGTATTCACACCTCTCAACTCAAAAACGCCCTAGCTAAAACCAATAATACCCGCGTAAAGAAGAAGAAAGTTAGAGTAAGTGAGGCTTAGCTGCCGATAAAACAATATTCTATATAACTTCGTGACATATATGAAGTCAATATTTAATCAAACAAAGCTTATCTTATTATTCGCCTCTTTAGCCATCCTAGGTTGTGCTAAGCAGCAAGAATCTTATACTCAAACCATCTCTGCTATAGATGGGATATCTAATGCCGAACTCACCTACAAACAAGGCGACTCAACACTAGTAATTTCAAGTCTGTCTCCAAGCGAACTAAATTACCAAAGAATCCAAGATGAAGATGTTACCGTACTAGTAACTGATGCTAAGGGCACAACTACCTTTAACGAAGTGCCGAGCAAATACATCAACCTAGATGCTACTGTAGAAGTGACCAGAAATGTATTCCAAGACTATTTCCCAGAGGAATGGGCAGAGATGAAAGGACAACAATACACTACCATATATATCAAAAGTACAAAGGATGAAGGAGTCTTTTATATGAAATGTGTATTTACCAATACGGAGAAAGAAATTGCGAAGTATTCGGAGGATTTTTAGATTAACCCAATTGGAAAAGTTCATATTAATGTTCAGGTAAAGTATCGATGAAAAACTTAATTATCATATTATTAATCATCCTTTCGTCTCTATCTATTTACGGCCAAAACCATTTCATAGGATTTAAAGGCGGAGGGTCTATAACTAATATTTACTCTTCAGAAATTCTATCAGATTTAGATATTTCAAATCGTTTTGGATTTCGAGGAGGGTTAACGTACGACTACAAGCTTAATAAATCAATAGAATTAGGAGCAGATATACTCTATTCTCAAAGGGGTTACAGACCCCATATACAGTTCACAGACCAATTTGGAAATCCTATAAACGAGCCATCAACTTTCCTATGGTACTATAATTATTTATCTGTTCCTTTAACAGTTGGTTTAACTACAGGCAATCAAGTTAACGGATTTATAAACCTAGGGTTCGTTCCATCAGTCTTGATAGATGCTAAAGTAGCTAGAAAGGGAGAAGAATTACTAAATTCACACAATCAAATCACAAAGTACGATTTAGGAGGGTTACTTGAAATTGGGGGCCGTTACAGGCTTTCTGAAAAAACCCAACTAAATTTATCTTTAGCTTATCAGCAGAGCTTTAATACCTTAACAAACGAAAATTTCTCCCCTCTCGCAGAATTAAAACATTGGGGAGTGACACTATCCCTCGGTATTAGATATGATATTAGCAGAGAGAAATAAAACTTAAAGGGTCTCCTAACCCATCCTTCTATTCCCTACCCACACAAATCTTCTATTTATAAAAGAAGCATCTGCAAAGGTGGCATTACCAGCAGCATTACCTCCTGTGACGTGGAAGTCTGAAAAGGCAGCATGTTGATTTACGAATCCACCACCACTCATATTGAAGCTCACTGGTACAAAGACCTCATTCATCTGCTCTTCTATGAACTCTTGGGTATCCACATCCGTACTAAAGGCTAAGCAGGTTATGGCTCCTTTTTCTACGGAAAGTGTACTGGCCACAGCTACAGATTCTACAGTATTTTCAGTCTTTACCAAAAAGACCAATGGCCCGAAGCACTCTTCTCTATAGATAATAGCACTTGCTTCTGTGGCCATAAGAGTTGGGCTCTGGATACGAGCATTCAGGGCTTCCGGATTTTCTACTTTTTGTGGAGCTAAAAGAACGTTTCCTTGCAACTGACTTATTCGCTTAATCGTAGCATCGTTTTGCACATTGCCAAGTGTCCCAGCTCCCATTTTGGGATGAGTAATTACTCCTTTTACTGCTTCTACAATGTGAGCAGCTACTTCATCAAAAGATAAGACCCCATCAGCAGTTTTCACTTCTTCAGGGATGAAAATATTCTGCGGTGCAGTACACATCTGACCACTGTATAGACTGACAGAGAATGCTATGTTTTGAGCTACTGCTTTTATATCATTTACAGAATCTACGATGACCGAGTTAATTCCTGATTTCTCTGTAAACACAGTCTTATTTAAGGTCTCCACATAGTCTCCAAAACTATTACCACCTGTGTAGTCTATGAGTTTCACTTCAGGATCTTCTGCCAGAGCCACTGTTATGGGATTAGCTAAAGTATCAGCTGCTAATTGTACCACATTGGCATCAAAACCCTGTTCTACCAAAACTTTTCGAAGCTCAGCTAAAAATATAGCTATAGCTAAAATAGACTTTGGATGGGGTTTGATAATGGCCGTATTGCCACATATAAGATTTGCATATACTCCTGGTACTGTGTTCCACGTAGGAAATGTAGAGCAGCCAATCACTAGTCCTACTCCTTTAGGAATAGGTTTCCAACTTTTTTGTACATCAAGAGAGTATTTACCTAATGGTTTGCTAAAAGCTAGCTCCTTAGGATAACGAGTAAGTTCTTGTACGCCCATGGCTATAGCCTCTAAGGCTCTATCTGCAGCGTGTGGACCACTGGCCTGAAAAGCCATCATAAAACTCTGTCCTGTGGTATGCATCGTAGCATAGGCTAGTTCGAAGAATCTACCTCTTACTCGCTCTAAACTTTCTATAAGAATAGCTGCTCTCGTTTCTATGCTTACCTTTTTCCAATCTTTAGCTGCGGTTATGCTATTGGAGATATACTTTTCTGGAGAAATAGAAGGATACCTAACTCCTATTCCGTATTGCCATAGTGGAGACACTTCCTCTCCTACCCACGCATCTGATTCTTGATTTAATTGTGTGAAATTTTCATTGAGCAGTCTACCGAAGGCATCTTTTCCTTTAGCATCTAACTCTAGGTCATACGCCTTAGGATGCTCTGGATACGGAGAAAAAAACTGACGTGTGCTTAGAGCTTCTATTGCTTGATTAAGCCGCTCTTCGTGTTGTAGATAAAGTGCTGACTGATCCATGGCTAATTCTATGGAGTCTTACTTTTATGAACTTTATTGAAATAGAAGATCCCTAGTATTCCGATTAGCATCATCGCCATTGATATAATCTCCGCTTGAGTGAATGCCACACCTTTAAACTGATCTGGATTCACACGGATACTTTCTATCGAAAAACGCTCTATCCCTGCGAAGATAAAGTAGATACAGAAGAGTACTCCTGGTACAAACTTCTTACGTATGGACCATAAAATAGCAAAAATGATAAAAGCCATAGTAATCTCATACACAGGTGTAGGCCATACTGGATTATCAAGTATAATACCGTGCACATTATTCGGATAATCATATGCCCACGCCCAATCCGGTAACCAGCTAAGCCCTCCTGGCTTAGGTGCTAAGTTCTCTATACCCCAGTCTCCGTCTCCACTAAAGTGACACCCCATTCTGCCGATACCATAAGCCAACATCATAGCTGGTCCACCCGCATCTAACATGGTTTTCCATTTTACTCCGTACTTATTAGCATACCAAAGTACACCAGCGGCTCCACATAGCAGTCCTCCAAAGAAAGTAAGCCCACTAAATGGATCTCTAAAGAGAACCAGCGGATCCTTTACCAAATCACTAAAGTGCTCTAAATGATGAAAAAGCTTAGCCCCAGCAAAACCAGTGATAGCTGCTACTAATGTAAGGTTACCCATCATCATATGCGGATAAAACGTATATGTTCTGCCCTCTACAAAAGGAGGTTCCTTTTTTAGTTGAAAATACTTAAGCGCTGCAAACCCAATGGCGAGTAGTATCCCCCAAAGAATAGAACCCTCAGTAGAAAGTAAAAATGCCTGTGGGTTCTCAGATAGCTCTGAAAAATGAAGTACTAGATAAACAAGCTTAAATCCAAATATAAACCCTACGAGAACGCTTGAGATATACTCCCACAGTAGGTTGGGTTTTTCTACTGGCTTCTGAAACGCTTTCAGGGTGCCATCGGCTTCCTTACGCTTAATCTCTAAGGTCATTACCCAGCTAGTAACTAGGAAGGCTAGAGCCACAAAAAAACCAAACATCATGACTATTTTGAAAGCAGGAATACTAATGCCAAAAATATCTAGGACCGCGTCGTATAAAGTAGGATACATAATGTTGTCTTAGTGCGAAGAAAGCCATGAATAGTATAAATCAAGCAGAAGATAAAGTTAAATGTAGGAATAGTCTCGTTGAACGTCACTTACGCAATGTATAGAGAGTACCGTTTCTATCCTCTTTTATCAATACAGGTAAAGACTCTAGCATTTTTATTTCATTGGAATTCACACTCCTATTTTTAGGGACGTATAATAGTTCAATATTATTCTTTAGAAGATTAGTATGCCAATCAAAATCTATACCTAGACTATCCTTTTGAATATTCACTAAGTTGATATACAGCTCATTACTCTTATAGTATTCCCACGTATCATCACTTAGCCTTGACAAATATCCACTGGGCATTTTAAACCTGTATTGGGCTTGCTGGAGTACTTGATTTTCATCAAAATCACCAAACTGCTGATATCCATCACGTATCCCAAATGGCAACATCAATACTGTCTTTCCGCTACATTCTTCCAAAATACTATTAACCTCTGAATGTTCTACCGCATCCATATTTTCTTGCTGATGATTCACATAGAACCACCCCACAAATGCTAAAGTAAATCCTACGTACTTATTCCATCCTTTGCTACAGTTAGTTTCTAAGAATATAACACGACAAATAAAAAGACTCGACATCACAAAAAACATCAGAATAAATCTATCTGGAGCCCTCACATTATTCACAAAAGGGATATAATGCACAATCGAAGTGAAATTATAGAATAGATCCTTTCCTCCTATCTTGATGACGGGCAGAGTTACTAAAAGAAATACAACACTTGCAAATAAGAAAAATCTACTTTCCTTATCCTTTCTATAGTCTTGGTAAAAGAATACAAGTGCGACGATAAAATAAACAACTAATGAGAATCCAACATATATCTTGTTATCATTGACGGTATTAGAAAGGCCGTCCAATATCCATTCTTTTTGATTTGCGGCATTACTCCCGGGAGTGAAAAGCAATCGCAAATCTGCAGCTCCCCACACTGCCCCTTTTTCCTGAAAACCTCCAATACGAAGTAGTCTCATCACACTATGACCTACGCCAAATAATCCTATTAAACTTAGGGTCTTCTTCCAACTCCAAGTATCAAACCAAGCAGATATAAAGCCATACCACA
>CAWVTM010000014.1:0-24890 GCA_963933305.1 uncultured bacterium | reverse complement strand
AATTTATCGCTGAGTCTTCCAGAGAGCAACATGGCAAACATAGCCGCGAATGAGGGAGAGCTTACCACCCATCCGGATTGGATATCCGTCAAATCAAACTCAGGATTAGCAAAAGACATCACGCCTGATATAATACCTGCATCAAAACCAAATAGGAAGCCTCCTAGTGATACCACAAACGCAATGAAGACCAGTTTTTTATTCATAATTTATTAGGTTCTAAGATTACGCATCAATACAGAACAGATTGCATAGCACGCGGCTCTATTTCGAGTACTGTTTCACTGTCTCCTACTACCAGTTTATATCTAACTCTACTCTCACTCCTATTCATCACTACGGTGACCATCTTACCGTCTTTATTTTGAAATGATGTGCTTTCAATGGTGCTTCTACTCGTGGACGTACTTACACGTACTGCTCCAGGTTCTATAAACTTAGAAAAGTGACCAATATAGTAATAGGTAGGAGTATATATGAGCTCGTTTGTAGCGACATTGGCATGGATAGGAGCAAAACAAAAATTGCCTACATGATTTGGACCACCTCTCTCATCCAATAAAACATTCCAATCTGTCCAGCCTACCACTCCGCTATTGAAGTCACTAATCATGGAATTGCCGTAGCGTTCTGCATTGGGCCAAAAATGTAATTTCTCTGAATCGAATCCTTCTTGACACCCCTCGGTGAATAGCATGTTTTTAGATGGGAAGGACTCATTTATACTTTTCAGGTTATCGTATTTTGGCAAACCACCCGTCCACGTTTCATACCAATGAAAACCAATTCCCCACGCATATTTAGATGCTTCTGGATCTTCAAAAATGGTATTTGCTCTATGGCTCATTAAATCTCTATTGTGATCCCAAACCACAATATTTTTATCTCCAAGACCTGCTTTCTCTAATGTAGGGCCTAAATAGTTTTTTAAAAAGTCACGCTCCTCTTCAGCTGTATAAACACAGGATTCCCAACGTTGGGTGGCCATAGGCTCATTCTGTATAGTAAGCCCCCATACAGGAATCCCTTCTTTTTCGTAGGCCTGTATAAATTTTACATAATAATCTGCCCACGCTTGACGAAATTCAGGAAGTAGTTTTCCTCCTTGTAGCATGTTCTGATTGGTTTTCATAAAAGCAGGAGGACTCCACGGACTGGCATAAAACACTACATCATCTTGTATTAGCTCAATCGCTCTTTTGATAAACGGTATACGTTTTTCTCTATCTTTTGCTATAGAAAATGACTTCAAACCAGCATCACCTTCTTCTATATACGTATGACTCCCCAGACCAAAATCACTACTGTGAATACTTGTTCTAATTATAGTATAGCCTATGCCCTCTTTACCATATAATGATTTTAATACTGTATTTTGTTGTTCATCACCCAATGCAGCAAACACCTCGGAAGAGGCATCTGTAATAGCTCCTCCTATGCCTAGATAAGTCTGAAAGGTCTTTTTGGGATTTACAAATACAGCAATATCCGTTTCTAAGGGTTGCACCTTACGAGTGAACTTCTGTTCACCTGTTTTGGATAATCGTAGGTCAGTATCCTTCGCTGTGGTGTACACTTGAAGTACTTTATGGGTATAGCTCTCCACGGATGAGCTCATTTTTTCGTGCACTTTGACATCTGAGCAAGATAGGATGAATACAACTGCGAATAGCCCGACTACTTTATATTTTTTAAACACCATAGTTTAATATGCACTAGTCTCTAGATTCGTGTTTTACCCAATCTACTTCCATGACCCATTCCCCTTCCATAGGCGACTTAGTGATTTTAGCATAGTTTAGAATGGCAAACATGGGCTCCGGATACTTATCTCCCTCACCTACATTACGATAGACTTCTAGGTCATCTACACGATAGACGAGATCGCTTCCTTCCCATTCTACAGAGTACTCATGATACTCGCTTAGCGTGGTAGCTATGTCTGTACGTAGACTCCACCAGTCTCCTTTATCACAGGAGTCTAGACTTTTGATAGCACCTGCTGTGAAACGATTAGCATCTCCATCTCCGTGATGCTCGAAAATATCAATTTCACCAGATCCTGTCATTGGCCAACATATATCTTCATTGGCTTCTTGTACTGGGGACTCATTATTTCGTGCTCCTAGAATCCACCACGCTGGGAACATGCTGGGTTCTCCACTATTGCCTAACCGTAGTCTGGCTGTCCATTTCCCTTTGATGAATTCTTTTCTATTTTTAGAAGCGATACGCCCTGCTACATATCTAGTATCTGGATGTTGCTCACCATGTTTATCTAAATTATCACAGCTTCTCTCCTCTCCTATATTGACTACCTTTATTTTTAAGGTGCCATCACTCACTTCTCGTGTACCAAACTCATTGTCAGGCACGTAGCAATGAGTTTCATTGTTCACCCAGATTCGTTGGTCCTGCCAGTTCGTAGTATCAAATGCATTGAAGTCATCCACGAAATCTACTTTCCAAGTTTCTTGTGTTTGACATGAGGATAGACTTAGTGCTGCCACTAGGACGCTCAGTAAATGGCAATAGTATCTTTTTATCATGGATCTAATTCCTGAAATTTTAATGGTTGGTTTTAATCAACTTAGTAGAATATGAGCTCCCATCTTCCAAGCGAAGCGTTAAGAAATAGAATCCGACTGGATAATTATCTAAGGAAATTTGCTCATTTATTACTGACGTATTCTCTAAAGATCTGGATTGAATCAATAGTCCATTTACATTTAGCACATGTATCATCACCTCCTGATTTTGAACCATTTTTGCTTGGATCTTAAATAGATTTTTACTTGGATTAGGATAGACATTGAAATTTGAGAATCCAACACCTACGGCATCTATACTGGAAGTAGGCTCTGTAAACTGAACCCAATTCATATTGAAAGGAGATTGGGTAATCAATAGTCTCATGGTGTATCTCCCTGCCGGCAGCGTAACGGACTCACGGGTATTATTCCAGTTTTGCCAGTCACCTGTAAATGGAAAACTAGGTGAACTAATAACAGTCACATTCTTAGCAGTATCAAGGAACTGCAACTGAAGTCCACCTGTACCATATTGTGCGGCTGTTCTGAAATCTACATTATAGGTTCCAGCTTTTGCCACATTTACTTCATAGTCTAAATAATCATTGGGGTCTAGGTAGCCCACATTTTCACCTCCACCGTCATCTGTAGTCGTCTCTAGTACTATACCTTCTTGATAATCAAAATCTTCTGCTTCAATTTTAGTAGGAATTTGATGCACAAACTGTAGCGTATTTTTAACATTTTGGAGCGTAAAGACAGCTAAAGCAGATGTATCCTCTGCCAAGACCTCACTCCCCGTGTAAGAGATCTTAATATCATCCGTTGATTTCAAAATATAATCCAATGCAAAATGGAGAATCCTCGGATTATCCGTATCTACAGATACGGCATTTATAGGAATACTTTCACCGTCTACAAAAATCTCAAAGTCACTAGGAGAAGATGGAAGAGTGGTAGCCATAAATTTATTGGTATTCATCCGAATACTGTACTCATCTATAGTTTCTGCCGCTACGAACGTTGTAGCTAATGAAGCCATATCTACACTGCTTTCTATACACTCAAAACTACCAAAATTGAACCCTGCTTGATCCACATAGAATCTTATTTTTTTATCACTTGCATCCAATACTACGTTTTTTATTACGGTGGTTTCCCAGCTTTGCCATCCACCAGTAGGACCTATAAAAGAAGTCTGAGTAATATCTGCATCTCCTGCTGCTAAATGCATACGACCACCAGAACCTCCTGAAGCCGCTCGTACATGAATATCATAGACCCCGGTTTCAGCTATATTAACTTCATATTGCATCCATTCATCTGTCTCCATGAACCCAATGTTGAATCCATTTGAATTTACATTATCACTACTGATCTCTATATCTACACCGTCATTCCGGTATGCCCACCCGTTATTCCATGCGGTATAGTTTCCTGTAGTCACAGAATAGTTAGCAGCATCACTGTCATAATATGCTTCTCCTATTACACCTAAATCATAATCTGACGCATAGACTACACCGGGTATACTGTTCACAGCAAAAGGTATGGTCTCATCGGAATAGACTTGTCTAAAAAGAGCATCCGTCACATCTTTCTGATACCGACAATTTTCTATTTTCAAATCCTCAGCCAGTTGCATTAAGGCAGTTTTAGCAAAAGCAGGAGTTGGTCTGGTTCCTCCATTACTCCAGTAGTCCAGTAAGGTCTGATAACCCGGATTTTTAGTGATGGATAAAGGACCAGCTACCGCTGCTACTTTTTTCATAGGCCACCACGCCCATCCCATGTCATTATCTTCATACAGTCGTACAGCATCTCTAAACCATACGTTGGAGTTTTCACCAGTTTCACCCAAGTATAAGGGAACATTGTACGTATTCTTCAAGTCCAGAAAACTTTGGATGGACGCTTGATCATTTATAGACCAATACTTATGTGGTGCATACACAAAATTATCATCCCAAGGTGGTGTGAGACCTGTGAAATCATTAGCCCACCAATTACCCTCTATGAATAAAATATGCCGAGTATCTACTACCCGGATACTATCCGTTATTTCTTTGTATAGATTTTTTAAAGCAATACCTCCTGGCAAGTCCCAATTAGGCTCATTAAGCAAGTCATAGCCAGCTATCCATTGTTCGTTGACATATCGATTCGCTATTCTTTGCCATAGAGCGACCATCTTATCTCGGTTCACTTTACTCTCCCATAGGGAAGGTTTAGTACTGTCATAATCTGAGATAGCTGCGTCTTTTCCCTGACCACCAGGAGCTGCATGCATATCTAGGATTACGTACATTTCGTTTTGTTTACACCACGAGATTAAACTATCTGTTAGCTCAAATCCTTTTGCAAGCCATGTCTGCTGGCCTTCAGTAGGTTCATCTTCTATTGGAAGAGTGAATAAATTATAATGAAAAGGTAATCGGACAGAGTTAAAACCCCACGATTTCAAAGAATCAATATCTGTTTTTTGTACGTGATTAGTTAACCAAGCATCATAAAATGTATCTGTATTTGCTTCGCCTATAAGCTCTTGTATGTTAGCTCTAATCTCGTGTTGTGGATTAGCAAATCCTGCAGTTTGAAGCATATAGCCTTCCTGCACCATCCAGCCACCTAAACCCATTCCTCTGAACAGAACGGTATCTTGCCTTTCATTGACAATGGCTTTGCCTTTCGTTTTCAAAAAGTGCTGAGCGTTAGAGTGAAGACTCACACAACATAAAAGCCCTAAGGCAATGGAAGCTAATTTAGATGTTATCATACGATATCCAGTAGTGAAAATTGTGTTTTTTTTAAGAAGAATTAGACTCTGTGATAAGAATTAGAAAAAAAGGAGGAACGATTAAACAAACAAAACAACCGCCCCTTCTTTTCATCCCTTTATTTTTGTACTACAAATTTCTTAGTCAATATGGACTTATCTGTTTTGGTCGTCATATAGTAAATTCCACTTGGATACGCTGATGCATTTATACGTGCAGTCGTTTCATTTTTGAAATTCAAAGTTTGGATAATTTGTCCTACAGAGTTCATCACGGTCATTTCTTTTTCAAAATTAATAGCGTTTTTACCAAAAACTATGGTGATGTAATTATGTACTACAGTTGGTCGTATGCTAAATAAATCTTTATCTATGGTCCAGTTACTTACTCCAGCAGTTTCACACGTACCATCAGTGGTACACGTTCCAAAACAAACTAAAATAGTAGTATCTGATAATGTAGCCTTTAAAAAACGATCATAATATGCAGTAGAGTCACCACAAGGCAGGCCTTTAAGGTCCTCTTTACAGCTATAATCACCACAGTTACCATTGGTAAACGTATAGTAACTGGTAAATCCTTTCGCTCTTCTACTACTAAAGGTATACACCCCATCACCTTCTGGATCCACCATTGGGTTGTCTCCTGGATTACCAAAGTTTCCTCCTCCAGCGATAAATATTCCGCCCGCATCTACTGTTATTGAAGATGTGTTGAGTTGGAACGTAATATCGATAGAATCTGTAATTAGCGTACAACTTCCGTCATCATCACACGTACCAAAACAAGCTTTTATAATCGTATCAGACATTACTGGTGGTAAGTATCGATCGTTGTAATTTTCAGGATCAGAACAAGGTAGTCCAGTTAGATTTTCTTTGCAATCCCATCCCGGACAATTACCATTTAAAAAGGTATAGTTGCTAGAGAACCCTACGCTTTTCTGAATAGTGATAGAATAAGTCCCGTCCTCATCTACATCTGTCAATTGATTATCTCCTGGCACACCAAATCCAGTGCCACCGGCTAAAAATATACCGCTTGCATCTATTGACGCGATAGTTGCGGTATTCAGTTCAAAGGTGATGTTGACTTGAGCAATTACAGACGAGAATGTAAGAGCGAAAACTAATAATGATAGTACTTTTCTTTTCATAATGATTTTTAGTTAAGTGTTATTTTTTTAAAATTAATGAAGTTATGATGTATTTCTTGTCTACTGGCAAATGGGAGTTTAATGTATAATTACAAGAGTTATAGAGCTCTCAAAGTGATATTATCTACGGTGACTCCATCTGTACCTAAGTCAGCTCCACCACTTCTTATGACGAAGTAGGCTGTAGCATCATTTGGAAATTCAAATGTGCCGTCTCCCCCACCATTACTGCAAGAAAGGCTCGTTAATGGCCCATCAAAAGGCTCGCTACCGCATCCATCCCACGTATTTAATCCTAACCTGATTCCTCCGTCAGTGTAGTCTACCCCAGCAGTAGGTGCAACTGTACCTACATATACTTCAAACCAGCAATCTGTCATTCCGCTGCCAGCTATATCCAACTGTATTTGATACGTGGTGTTAGCCTCTACAGTGATTGATTGGTATATTCCGACTTGTCCCCAGCCTCCTCCAGACCATACCGCTGTGCCATTCTCAAATACTACATCCGCACCGTCTCCTATGGGCAATACAGTCCAAGATGAACTGTCATTTAGTTCGCCGTTTTCCAATAGGTTAGATCCAGTAATGTCTTCTGCTATTGAAATAGTTTGAGTAGTTTCGGCAGTACCACCGTCTGTAAATATTTTGAATTTTACCTCATAATCTCCTTTCAAGTAAAATAACTTTTCAGTTTGGATACCTTCCGCTGAAGTGTTGTCTCCAAAATTCCAATGGGTATACCATGTCTTCATGGTAGGCTCTCCAGCGAAAATTATTCTATTCGCATTATCAGGATCTATGGTATAACTAAACATGGCATTACTGCTAGTAGGAGCTACGATCACTTCTTCCTCATCACTACTACAAGCTGTTATGAAGAAAAGCGAGAAGCATACCAAAAGGGAAAGAGTATATTTTATGTTTTTCATTGCTATTTTTTTATGATATATAATATTGATGATTTAGTACCCAGGATTTTCCAATAATTTTCGATTGTTATTGACCCTATCTTGACCTATAGGCAAATAATAATGTTGTTGATAGAAATTCATTTTTTGAGATTCTGCAGGAATCACTTCGTATGTAAACGTTTCCGTTCCTACATTATCAATGTGACGGAGTGACTTTATTCCTTCAGTTTGTACGCTTAGTTCCACCTCTGCAGTTCTCCATCTTCTTACGTCCCAGTATCTTTGATCTTCAAACGCAAGTTCTATTTTTCTTTCATTTCGGATACGATCTCTCAGGACTGTTCCAGAGTAAGATCCCAGGTTTAAGTTTTGGGTTAATCCGGCTCTGATCCGTATCGGTTCTATATAGGTCCTAGCTAGTCCATCCATATTCATCTCCACAGCAGCTTCTGCTGCATTAAGATACAGCTCACCTAAACGAAAAAGAATACAATCTTGACCAGAATAATATTGTTGGATCAACAACGGTGTAGATCCATCTTCCAAAAATTTTCTGACATAGGCACCAGTCTTAGTTGCATCTGGGTGAATACCCATCCCATCTTTTCCTATACCCGTACCCGTATTTACATCTATTTCACCATTTCTCTCCGTAGCATACCACGTCTCTATGCCAGAGCCTTGAAACATATCATTATTCGTTAACAGCGTACCTTTAAATCTAGGATCTCTATTCTCAAAGGGATTATCCGGATCATACCCTGAACCACTTTCTGCAGGCAATAATCCTGTGGCCAAGACTTCATAGCTATCCATTAATCCTTTAGTAGGTGACATACTTGATCCCCAGTCTACTCGGTAACTGTAAGGTGTATTATGCAGATCGTAGGAATGGCCTTTTTCAAAAGGAAGCCAGATTTTAATAAAAATGGTTTCTACTTCTGTATTATCAATGAACAATCGACTGTAATTTTCTGAAGGATCTGCATATTGACTGAATAGTGAATACCCCCCTTCATTAATCACTTTGTCAGAAGCATCCAATGAGATCTGGTAGTACCCATTAGCAGCAGAAGCCGGAATCCCTACGAGTCCATTTAGCTGGACTGCCCCATACTTAGCGATACTTCCAGCATATAAAGCTGCTCTAGATTCCAATGACTTAGCTGCCCATTTTCCTGCTCTACCTTTTTGTGCGGGCCACCTATCTGGTAATAAGTCAAATGCTTTCTGTGCATCTTCTAAAACCTGATCGTAGACTTCTTGCTCTGTATTCCGAGTAGGAAAATACTCGTCAGCAGGCGTAGTGCTAGGATCTTGTGCTTCTAAAATTATCGGTACACCTCCGTACCTTTTAGCCATAGCAAAGTAGCTATATGCTCTCAAAAAATAAAGTTCACCTAATCGGTTTTCTTTTTCTTTGGTAGAAAGTACATCTTCACCTAACAGCTCAATGTTCCTTAAAGAATAATTAATTTTCCAAATATTATAATATCCCCACCAGTCTAGTGGCCAGTAGTTAGTAGACGTCCCCCAGTTACCTGGTCTAATAGAATTATTAGCTGGAGTCCAAGAGTACGTGCTCGTTGCCAGATCAGTCAAAGCATCTCTCTGAGCTCCATATCCTGCACCACCGCCAAAATCCTTCAAATAATCCCAAGGCATGTTATCGTAAATCTTAAAGAGGTACGTGTCCATCAGATCACGGTCGCTCCAGACATCACTCTCAGTAATCTGATCTAACGGTGGCTGATTTAAAAACTCTTTTTTACAAGAAGTAGCTGCCAGAACAACTAGAGTAAGAAAAAATGTATATCGTTTCATCTTGTTTGTTTTTTTATAATGTTAAATTAATACCGAAAGTTGTGGACTTCGTCTGTGGGTAATACCATCCAGTGCCTGATTGCATTTGTGGATCAAACTCTTCATCATATGTTTTTAGGACAAAGAGATTATACGCTGTGAAGAACACTCTGATTTCTTTAAATCCTGCATCTGTTTTCCCAAATTTAGGTAATGTATAGCTCAGGTTAATGTTTTTTCCTCTGATGTGGTTGCCGCTTCGTTTCCAAAAGTCTGAGTAGCGATAATTATTATCATTAAATCCTCCTTCGGTAATTCTCGGATATTTTGCACCTGTATTTTCTGGAGTCCAGTAATCAAGTTGATAGGTGTACCCATTGAAACCATTTCTAAGTGGACTTTGAGCTTCTCCATCGAGATAAATATCATATCCCATAGCACCTGTCAGTAGCATAGATATGCTAAACCTTTTATAAGTAGCTGAGAGGTTTAGCGAAAAATTATACGCAGGCTTATCCCCATTTCCAAAAACTTTTTGGTCTTTAACATCTATGATATTATCACCATTTAAATCTACATATTTCACATCTCCGGGCTGCAGCGTAGTATTCCCATTATTGTCTTGTATAGGGCTTGCGGCTATATCTTCCTGAGTTTGAAAAAGACCATCTGAAGTATATCCTCTTCTCAAATTAGTATAGCCTCCTGTTTGTGTGAGATTTCCTCTCATAAACTCATCTGAGATCACTGCTTCGTCAATAAACTCGATAGTCTCTCTGGAATAAGAAAAATTAGCAAATGCCCCAAATTCCCAGTTCTTTTTAAGTTTTTTATTGTAATTAATAGAAGTTTCAAAACCTTCATTAGAATATTCATGAAAATTTTGTGCGGCTAGTCCCACACCTAACGTACTGGGTACACTACTAGAGCCATAGGCTAGTACTCCATTTTTGTTTCGTTTAAAATAATCAATAGAAAGACTAAGATTACGATTAAATAATTCCATATCTATACCTACATCATAAGTCGTGATCGTTTCCCATGTCAAATCTGTATTAGCCAAAGAAGTATTATCTATAGTAGGGATGGCCGTCTCATTGATTGCAAAAAAGCTATTGTACGTAAAACCGGATAACCACTGATAAGCCGCGGTACCGTCATTTCCTGCAGTTCCCAAGGAAGCTCTCAGTTTTAAGCTTGGGATTTTATCCTTAATCTTTTCAAAATAAGGCTCTTCAGATATTCTATATCCAGCAGATACAGAAGGGAAAAAACCCCACTGGTTACCCGGTGCAAATCGAGAAGAACCATCATACCTGAATGAAGATTCTATAAAATACTTTGCCAAGTAATCATAACTTACTCTGCCCACTAAGCCCAAACGATTTTCCCTAAACTCCCCGCCATTTGCATCTTTATTTTCATTTGATCCAGCAAATAATTGATCAATCAAACTTGATTGAAAATCTTGTCTTCTTCCATAGAAGTTTTCTCCTTGGACATTTTGAAGCTCACCTAGTAGTAGTCCTGAGATACTGTGTTTATTAAATTGTCTCTTATAATTTACAGATTCTTGCAGTACATAGTGATTACTATAATTCATGCTTTGCGTTAAGACAGTCTCACTAAATGATCCCTCTGGACTAGCTATAAACTCATCATACTCTCCGGTTAGTCGATTTAGGCTATACAGCTCATAACTCTTGCCCCATGTCTTACTGTACGAAGTATTGTTTACTAATGAAGCATACGATTTTAGTTTTAATCCTTGTATTCCTATTTGATTAGCATCCCACTCTAAAGAGACTTTGGCATCCATACTATTATTCCTAGCTCGATAATATCCCGCATTGAAATCTTTAATACCCTCCAAAATATGATTTGGGCTGAAACTAGGTCTGGCTGGAGTACCATCTGGGTAATACGCCAAGTTAGTGGGTAATGCTCTACTAAGCTCTCTAAAAATGTCATAGGCAGAGTAGCCTGGAGCTTCATTTACTCTTCTTCTCCCTGCTAAATTGACCTGTAAGTTTAAATACTTATTTATACTCGCATTCACATTCGTTCTGAGGTTATACTGCTGATAGCTCAATACATCTTGGGTATAATTAGACCCCTGATTTAAAAAACCCGCAGATGCAAAATATTTTATCTTTTCACTTCCTCCGGACAAATTCAAGTTATGCCGTTGCTGAAAACCCCACTTTTTGAACATCGATTCTTTCCAATCTACATTTGGATAATTGATAGGATCAGATCCAGATCGAAATGCTTCCATCTGCTGCTCAGAATAAAAAGGTGTTTGTCCGTCATTAGCTAAACCTTCATTTAATACAGTAGCATATTGTATGGAATTTAAAAAGTCAGGATATTGAGTAAAAGCAGTATTTGTAAACTGGTTACTATAGTTTAATTCTGGCTTCCCTATTTTACCCTTTCGTGTAGTGATGAGCACTACACCATTTCCACCTTGCACTCCATATACAGCCGCGGCTGCCGCATCTTTAAGTATAGAAATACTTTCTATCTCATTCGGATCTAAATCATCCATATTGCCAGGAGAGCCATCCACTATCACTAGGGCGTTGCCAAAATTTCTAATTTCAAATGAAGAACCACTAAAACCTGGCTCTCCACTACCTTGTCTTACAAACAAGCCTGAAGCCATTCCTTCTAATGCATTACTTACATTAGGCACAGGCATTTTTTTGAGTGTTTTCGGATCTATAGTAGAAACAGCTGAAGTTAATTTAGCCTTGGACTGTTTACCATAACCTATCACTACAGCACCATCTAGATATTCTTCAGAAACCAGAGCTACGTTAATTACTTTTCGTTTGCCTATTTTGACCTTATTGGTGGTATATCCTACATAAGAAAACACGAGTACCGCTGAATCTGGCGAAATGTTGAGTGAAAACTGTCCATCAGTTTCAGTGATAGTACCTGTGTAAGTGCCTTCTACCAAGACGGTGACCCCCATTAGAGCCTGTCCAGTGTTAGCGTCAGTGACCGTACCTTTTATTTCCACCTGAGCCTGTACAAATAGGGCGGTAGTGAGTACTAGTGTAAAAAGAATGTTATATCTCAGCATTACGTATTAATTTCTTAAAACGAAAGTATTGGCAGATGGCTAAAACAATTCTTTTTGAACTACGACAATACTACGACACTATGTATAATAAATTGAAAATCAATACAATGAATCTTTTTTATTGACCCATTAAAACACATTTAATACTGAATTTTACTGATAAAAGGAGGAAATATACTTAGTCAAATCGTCATCAGGCTCCAAATTGAACCTCTTTTTAAGTCGATATCTACCCTGCTCTACTGCTCTAACGGAAATATTCAAGAGAGAAGCGATTTCTTTAGTACTCAAGTTCATTCGAAGAAGCGAGCACATACGCAGATCATTTTTGGTCAGCTTAGGATGCTTTTTCGTCATTTTATCGAGAAAATTATGGTCTACTTCATTCAGATACAAATTAAATTCATTCCAGTAATTTTCGTTTTTCAATTCATACTCCACCTTGCGGATTAAGGATCGAAAATTGCCTTCAGGACTCTTTTCATATTCTATCAAGTTTTCTTTAAGCTCTGTGAGCACTTCATTCTTATGTGCCATTTGAACGGACGAAAACATTAGTTTAGAGTTTTTTGCATCTACCTCTGTTTCTAATTTCTCATTTTGCAATTGCAATATTTTACGGTTAGCAGAGGCCTCTCTTCTTTGTATCCAAAATTTTAAAATGGAGAAAGACACTGCTGAAAACATGATTAAACCCAAAATCCTAAACCAAGTCCTCTGCCAAAAAGGCGGTTCTATGTGAATAGTAACCGTCTCATTTCTTCCTTTATGCTTTATTCTAAAGATATACGATCCAGGATCTAGATTTGTGTACGTCGCACTTGGTTTACTTCCTTGGATGTATTCCCAGTCGTCATTGAAACCTTCCAGTTTAAAAGCATACTCATTTTCTAATGGATCCGTATAATCTATCGCATTAAAATAAATTGTAAAGGACTGATCTAAGTAACTTAACCATATATCACTACTATGCTCTATAGGCTTATTGAGTATCGTTCTACCATTCTCTAGTTCCCCTACTGTGACACTATTGCCATAAATTTTCAAATCCGTAAAAATTAGTTCTGACACGAGATTATCTTCTATCACATTCTTTGGATGTATCGCATGTAAACCATTGATGCCTCCAAAAAATATATTCCCTTCCCTATCTGTTAGTATCGCACTTTGATTGAACTGATTAGTGCTTTGAAAAGACCTGAAATTAAAGTTTTTGATACTTTTGCTTTTCTTATCTATTCTACTGACCCCTTGAAAAGTAGAAACCCAAATAAAGCCATTTATGTCTTGGGTTATCCCCATAACATTATCAGCTATCAGACCATCTGCAGCTTTAATCTTGTCAAATCGTTCTTCTCCTAACCATCGATTTAGCCCACCACCTTCAGTCCCTATCCATATTTCACCATCGCTGTCTTGAAATATAGTTCTTATCTCGTCATTACTGATAGAGGAAGAATCGTTCGGATTATACTTAAAATGATAATAGATACCCTCGGATTCATCCATCATGTCTAAACCCTTATCTATAGAACCTATCCAGATCCTATCTACGTTATCTACAAATACAGTCGTAATATTATCATCTGTTAAGCTATTCAGCACGTTAGATTTAGGTAGAAACCGTTCAGTTTCCTTGGTATGGATATCTACAGTAAATAATCCATCTCCTAAAGTACCTACCAGTAGTTTCCCTGTTTTCTTAATTTCAGCTATGGACCATACATTTGGGTGCCAATCAAAAAAATGTCTAAATGATTTTGTGGCAGGAGTATACAAATCCAAGCCTCCGGCAAATAAACCTACCCATAACTGTCCTTCACTATCTTCGAATATTGTTTTTACCTCATTAGCAGCTATAGAACCTGAGTTAGCAGGGTCATGAATAAAACGTGATGCTTCTAGATTACCATTATTCACCCATCCTAGACCTCCTCCATCTGTTCCTACCAGTACTTGTCCATTCTGACGCTCTACTATGGACAATATGCTCTGCACAGGTAAGTCATTTTTATTTGTAGCCTTTGGAGTATAAAAATCAAACCACGTTTTATTGGGCTTATATATGTTCACTCCTCCATTAAACGTACCAATCCAAATATTCCCCGTCCTATCACCTAAGAAACAAAGTAATGCATTACTGTTTAATGCTGCTTGATCATAGGCCTGATATTTATAAGAGGACATCTTTTCAGTATGCGTATCGTATACATTCAGCCCATTACCGTCTGTGGCTATAAAGAGTCGACCATCTGCTGTTTTAAATAAATCAATTACAGCATTAGAATTTATTTTTCGTTCTGCATCATCTTTTGTAAATAAAACGAAACTCTTATCCTTAAGATTCATCTTATACAGTCCGGTACCCTGTGTACCCACCCATAAATCCTCACCATCTAAAAGTAACGTTTTTCTAAACCCATTCATATTGGGGCTATTAGGTAGCGTCAGATGTCTCATTTCTAACTGAGCAGCTGAAATATAATTCAGTCCACCACCTGCTGTTGCCACCCATATTACCCCATACTTATCTTGCACCATATCAAAGACTATATCGCTCGAAATACTGCTATTTTCAGTATTGAATACTATAGCCTCTTGAGAGGCTGGATGATACTTCAATACTCCTGCACCTACTGTAGTAATCCATATATTGCTGTCACGGTCTTCATAAAATGATGAAATTTCTGCACCTTGTATAGATGCAAAAGCTGAATCTGTCTGAAGATTAAGGAACTTATCGCTGGCTTTTGACTTAAAGTTAATTCCATTTTTCCGAGTTCCTACCCATAGATTATCACTCCTGTCCTCGAATAAAGCTGAAATATGTCTCCCTTTAAACCCCCCAGATCCAGCTCCTGTTTTATTAGATTGATACACCTCAAATGAATACCCATCATATTTATTTAGCCCATTCTGTGTTCCTATCCAGATATACCCGTGCTGATCTTGCAGCAGTGAAAAAATAGTATTGTGTGAAAGCCCATTATTGATAGAGAGGTGATCAAAATATAATGAACTAGAATCCGCCTGTCCACAACAAACATGAGTGAGTAAAATAAACATCCAGATACAAGCTCCGGATAAAATAAAATTTGTTTTCGAAAAAATAGACACGTTTTCTCCTATTGGTTTCACAAATTTGAGGAAATTATTCGCATTTCAAGCATTACCTGCTGCTCATGAAAGTGGAATAATGAGAAACTATCGAAAATACCAACTGAATAATGCAATGCCATTTTGTAAAATCAAATTAATTTCAATCCGCTTAAGACAAAAGTAGTAAACGTGTACCTGCAGGCAGCTGTCATCTTAGACTATACTTAGGACAAAACCCGTTACGACTTCGTGAAAAAGGCAGACAAGCAATTTTGGTAAAAAAAAGATAGCAGTAAAAGAATCTGTTTGTATGCGGCATTTTATAGTGTAATAGATAAAATAGCCTAAGCAAATTAGTGTCTTCAGTTCGTAGCCTCACAGAGCTATATAAACAATATAAAGGAGTAAGACCTTTTATTTGTACCCGAGCTGTCAAACTACAGGACAAAATGTAGTCTTTTCATTTTAGAAAGGTGAGTCAAGTAAAGCTACTAAATTCTAGTAGTACACCGCTTTAGATACCCCACTCACAAAATAGCAACGGTGAGAAACACAAAAAGGCCCCAAAAGATGAATTTGGAGCCTAATTTATAATCAAGGGGTTGATTGAGTTGTTCTTATCGTGCGCTATTTGCACTAGTCACATCGGGATAAAAAGCATCTATTATCAGAAATCATTTAAGTCATTCTAACCAACACTTCCGCTATTCAAAATGAGTAGCAACCTACGTACATCAAAATAAATTATACTGTGACATTATTTTCTTTTTAAAGTAGAATGAACTTTATATGCTCATTATTATAGTTCAGATAATATACTCCCGGCTTTTGCTCTAAGCCTATTTGCCCTGGATCAGCAGTAGATAGTGTAAAAGGCACATCTACTCCGCGAGTATCAGTTATCCTTAGTTGATCTATGTCTATAGGTTCTAGCCATCCTTTGAGATTTATTTTATTCAAATTAGATGGGTTAGGATAGATGGATAAGGTATTAATCTTCTGGTCTATTACTCGAACATCTGAATACTCCCAAGTACCGTCAAAGTCCACTAATCTTAGTCTATAATACGTTTTCATAGTACTCAGGTTATAATCAAAGCCTCCATAATTAATTATGGCGCTACTGTGTCCTGCAGCTTGCACTTCATCAAATACTGACCAAGTGAGTCCATCTATACTTTTTTCCAGTTCAAAATGACTTGAATTTATTTCGCTAGAAGTACTCCACTGTAACTTAGCAGTACCATTTTCATTTACTACATCAAATGAAATCAGCTCCATAGGCAAAGCAGACATAGCCGCAAATCCTGTGGTATCTGAGGACCCATAGGTTCCGGTTGAACGGTTATAATAACTTCCGCTGTTCGTAGTGTCTAAAGTCACATAAGATATGTAATAGTAATTTCCAGTACTTGCTATAAGCGAATCACTAAATGTAGAATCTGTCGACAACAATGTGGTCAGTAACGTGTAGTTATCTAATGAATCAGACGATTTGTAAATCTTATACTCAGTAACTAGCTCTCCTACTGGTGGCGCCCAGGTAAGGTCTACAGAAGAAGTGTTTGTATTGTATGCAGTGTTAAATGTCCCTATAGCCTTCTTATAGTTTTGACGCAAGGACATATCACCTAGTAATTGCATGTGAACACCGTTAGAGTAATAACCATAGATATCATAAGGTGTGGTGTTCAAATACCAACTGTTAGAACTGTTTTCTACCGACATTTTTGATGAAGTCCCTATAGGATTATTGAGTCCCATATGATGGAAGAACCAATTAGGACGTCCAGCCCAACATGTAGTCAACATCTTGCCATCAGCTAATAGTGATCTCATAAAATTATCTTCGGTATTCCAGTCTCCAAAATAGCTCCCAAATACCATTGAAAATACACCTTGGTAGTCTGAATTTTTCAGTGTGGTTACAGACCCTGTACCAGAAAGACTAGAATCAGAACCATACCCGCAGGCATAACTCCACTTATAAGTATCTGACTGCAGCGTAGAGAGTAGTGACGATTTGGAAACACTATCTCCAAATAAACTGCTAAAGTTCATATGCCCATTGAAGGAAAACCCCTCAGAGAATGCAGAAAGGTTGTCATCTACCAAACCCTTATCAAGTGAGGTAAAACCACCATGCTTATAGCTCGAAGCCTTGTCTAGGTAATTTTTCAATGTCGCAGTTTCGTTTGACGCTACTTTTGGCAGATCATAAAAATCTATTCTAGAAATTGGGCAAAATGTTTCTCCCCTCATTTCAGAATTATCGAATTTACCATCGCCTACAGAGTTTGAATTTACAGGTCTTGAAGAGTTCGTATAATTCACCGAATTGTCTGTCCAATCACTCGCATCAGAAACGTAGTAGAGGTCCGTAGGCCAAGCTCCTTTATGATCCGTATGGCCATCTGGGTAAATTAATCCTGAATAAGGAATAGGTATATGTCCTATTATGTAAATCCCATCCAAAGCGCTAGTAGCGTGGATACCATCGATTACAGACTTCACATGACTTACTGTAGTGTCTTTGCTACAATACGTCGCACTCGGGTTCCAACCTTCGCTGATTAGATCTCTCTTGAGAGTAGCTATTTCAGAGGCTAATGAAGTTTCGAATCTATCATCTACCAATAGCAGTATATTTCCCCTATTTGTTACTTGGGGAATCTTAGCTCCGAATGAGATATAACCATAAGCAACTGACGGATTAGAGCCAGTGTTCACTTGAAACTTATATTCATACTCAGTACCCTCTGTGATAGTATTATCTGTGTAAGTGACAGGACTATAATTACGTTTTAAACGAGACCAATAAGTATCAGAAATCTTCTTACGATATATAGAGGTGGACACGACTGCATCACTAGTCCAAGAAAAGGACACAGAATTACTTGTAAAGTTGGTGACTTTGATTTGAACGGCAAACTTTTCTCCAGCTGTAGCCGATTGTGCAAAAGCACTAATCGGCAGCAAGAAAAGTAATACCAAAATCAGTTGTTTTGATTTTTGTATCATAATAATAGTAGTTAAGAATAGTTATGCAAATATATACTCACTTTTGATACGGCCAAACAATATTTTCATAAAGAGACTTAAATTCCCACTGTTCTAGTTTTGAGAATGAGTCTACTTTGCTTGTTTTGAGCATTTTACATAATTTATTGCCCCTAATACAACAGCTCCAAAAAATATTTTATTTACACTTAACTGGCGGGCCAAACTGTTCATTTGCGTCAAATAACACCTATCTGCGAACAACATGATCCATCTACAACTCTTAAAAAACTAGTCTATTCCTACTTGGTATATATCCATTCGTTCTTTAATTATTCACGAACAACTCAAACTAATAATCAACTTGACTCTTTATAAAATTCAACTATATCATTTTGATGCCTCGCCGTATTTCAAATAATATTCCCGAAAACCAGAAAAATATTTTATCGACACTAGTCCCCCCCCTATCTCACTAAAAAAACTGCATAGTTCTAAGAGTTTGTTGACGGTTAATGCTGACACGTCAGCATTGTTTTATAGTTCTAGCTGCCTTGTCTAATTCTTCTATTAGAAACGAGGTGTTTTTCGAGATTTTCTACTTCCGTGTTGAGACAGTTTTCAATTTCCTTTTTTCAACGTTAATATTTTCTATCACCCAATGATTAATTTGTATAAAAACAAATACGAAAACCTAATTCAAAATGCTTGAAACCATCGGAACAACATAGCATACGAATTTCAATACGCTGATTACGTGCGTTTTAAAAAAAATAGCAACTAAACTAGCTCAGAGCCTAAGTAATACTCTGAACGATCTCTGCTAGCGTAAGCGAAACGTCAAGGTTGAATTTTTAAATAAATCGATTAGTGGTTCACTTCACACTATCTGCCAATACACCAAGCATATCTGCTGTCTATTGTTTATTTATGCCTAATTTTTGGAAGCAAAAGAGGCGAAGTTCGCTTGCTGTCAGGTTAGGGAAAGTCTCTGAAGCCTGCTATATAAACTCGGAATGAATAGTAGTAAACGAAACTTTAAACAATGCCAAAAGTGTACAGATTCAGAAATAATCACTCCTACGCTACTCCCAGTAGTGACAACTGTTGCGGAGATTGTACATATACCTTTTTATCTACATACACCGCATCTTTGTTAGCTACAAAAGTTTCCTGCATAGCCAGTTCACGGTCTTCACGTGTCTGAAACCATAAGCTACAGCCTATAAGCTCATCCCAACACGTACGTATTTCGAAACCGTACTGCCCAGACCTATTTTTACTCCTACAGAAATTAGTCTGAAAACACATGTGCACCTTCAGTATATCTATGAATTTTTCGCACTCACGGAGTGAAGAAAATGACTTGCTACGTACCATTAAAAAATCGTCTGCAGAGTATAATTCTAAATTAAAATTACCGTTGCTCTTTTCGATGATAAATGAAGATCTGTTCATATTATAAAAATTGTTAAATGCTAAGTATAACCTACCTCTTGGAACTCTTTTTTAGATACTTTAATTATCTTTATTTTGATAACATTATTATCTAAGCTGCTCTTTATAAAGTTATCCTATTTTTTTAATACACCAAGACTTCTCTATTTTTTTGTCCTATATGCGACCTCTTTGTTTACATCTTGAAAAAAGGAACGTATCCCCTTATTACCTTTGCAGATTAAAGATATAGTATCATTCTAGTGAAAAATAATTTCAGCATATATACGCTCCTTCTCCTAGGTGTCATCTCACTCTTTGCTGCGTGCAAGCAGACCAACTCAGAAGGAGAATCCGCAGAGGAAACTGCTATCACAGTCATAGACTCCGAAGAGATAGAACTCAAGGGAATCGATGATTTATCAGAGGCACCCATTCCTACCACACTTAGTTTGGCTAGTACAAAAAGTCAGTATTCTTTTACCAGAAATAAAAACTACTACCCTCAGGACTATTTCCGTAATCCATTTGACAGTGCTATCTACGTGTCTGGTACCTTCTGTGAGCTAAGAGGAAATCACTTTCATGCTGGTTTAGATATACGTACAGGTGGTATGGAAGGCTGGGAAGTACTGGCTGCAGCAGACGGCTATATAGAGCGCGTAAAAGTGAGTACTACAGGCTATGGCAGAGTAGTATACATACGCCATCCGAATGGATACACTTCGGTGTATGGTCACCTCAAAGAACTTAAAGGTACCTTAGCTAACTACGTGAAAGATGCTCAGTACAAACAACGAAAATTTGAAATAGAACTCTACCCGAAACCAGGGGAAATAAAAGTAACCAAAGGACAAAACTTTGCCCTCAGTGGTAATACAGGAGGAAGTGGTGGACCACACCTGCACTTTGAGATTAGAAACAGTAAAGGACAAAGTACTAATCCGCTACTGCACGGACTTAACGTATCAGATAATCTGAAGCCAGAGATAAAACGTATAAGTGTTTACCTCAAGGATAAGGAGGCCCTCTACACCAGAGGAAACTATGCGTACATCACCATGAGTAAGTGGAGTGACTACCTGAAGAATACCAAGACATTAAACCTCCAACCCGGCAACTATAGTTTTGGTCTATTCACGGACGACTATTTCACAGATAAGAAAAATGTGCTCGGTATCAATTACTGTTGGCTAACCGCTAACGGTAAGCTCTTATATGAATATCAGATAGAGAAGTTCAACTTTAATCAGGGAAGATATATATACACCCATACTGACCCTTATCTAAAGTGGAAGGAGAATAAGACCTACTTCCGCCTCTTTCAAGAATCTTACAATCCTCTGCCCTACTATAAACAGCGGCAGAATGGCGAGATTTATCTCCACGAAGGTGACTCTGTACAGATGAAGCTCTACATACAAGACTACGCTGGCCTTACGGACTCTGTAGTATGGGTAGCGGTAGGAGATACCACCGCCAAAGCGCTAGAAGCTCCTGCTCAGCCAGTGTACAATAAACAACAACGTATATCTGGTAGCACCTCTTTCTCCTATCAAAACTGGGATATTTCTATCTCTAAAAAAGCAGTATACCATCCCTTTGATTTCAAAATGACTACTGGACCAAAGAAGCCTAAGATGCTGAGCGAAACCTTTCAGATGCATTTTGGATACACTCCCTTGCATACCTATATACAGGTAAGCAGGACCATACCCGCAGCATGGATAGCGTATGGCGATAAATTATGTGCAGTGAGTTTTAATGGTAGCCGTACCTATTACGAGGGCGGTACGCTTACCGGCAATAAGCTCCACTTCAAAACTAGATCACTCGGGCAGTATGCCATCTCCTATGATGATGAAGACCCTAAGCTCACACCACTATATGTAGGACGAAGCTTCAGGTTTAGAGTCTCTGATAACCTAAGTGGTGTAGACCACATCACGTGCTCGATAGACGGAAAGTGGATACTGGCAGAGTATGAACCAAAAACAGGTAAAATATGGGGTGAAATACCGAAATGGATAAAAGCCGGTACACACGACTTTACTCTCCTAGTAAAAGATAGTAAAGGGAATAAAGTAACGTATCAAAAAGACGTGAAACTTTAGATACGCTGAACATCTATCACCTGCAATAAGTAGAGTAGTCCGTTAAGCTAACACTTCGGAGATCCACATCAGTTTTCCTTTATACCAAATAACTAGGATTACGCCTGTGATTCTCTTTTTGTTAAAACTAATTTTAAATCCAATTCATTTTTCCATTGTTTTGCAGGTATGTCAACATTACAAATAGGCGATAAGGCTCCTGCATTTAGCGGAATAAACCAAAAAGGAAAAAAAGTATCTTTAGCAGACTACACCGGAAAGAAACTAGTACTCTACTTCTACCCAAAAGATGATACCCCAGGATGCACAGCACAAGCATGTAACCTAACTGAAAACCACAGAGCACTTCAGAAACAAGGCTACGCAGTACTCGGCGTAAGCCCCGATACTGAGAAGAAGCACTTGAAATTCATAGAAAAGTATAAACTGACCTTTGATCTACTAGCAGATACAGAGAAAGAAACTATCCAAGCCTATGGCGTGTGGGTGGAGAAAAGCATGTACGGCAAGCAGTATATGGGCGTGGCTCGTACTACATTCATCATAGATGAAGAAGGCACCATAGCTGATATCATCGAGAAAGTGAAGACAAAAGACCATACTGCTCAGATTCTAAAGTAATCTAACAAGATAATAGTGAGGAAGCCAGAGTAGTGATACTTTGGCTTTTTTTTAAAACCTAACGGCTATAGTCTGGACGCTTGTGGCCACAAAACAGTTCACCAATAAGAGTGGTTTAACTGTGAAAACATTATTCAGGCCTTAACTTTTCAAACTAAAAAAACCCACCTACCGAAGCAGATGGGTCTCCCTAACTGAAAAATTACGTATTGCTTTATTACAGGTTCATAACGGTCTTATGTATGTAGAGTTACACGCCATTTACCAATGACCGTTTGCGGTTGATAAATGGGCATTAAAAAGGTAAGTCTGCAGCTTTCTTCTCCGAAGTGCTTACCTCTTCTTTGCGAGTAAGGAGCAAAAACTCACTCACTACTACTTCTGTGATGTACCGCTTATTGCCGTCCTTATCTTCCCAGCTTCGGCTGGTGAGCTTACCTTCTATCATCACTTCCTTGCCTTTAGCGAGCAAGTCGCCCATTAGCTCCGCAGTCTTGCCCCAAGACACTATGTTATGCCATTGGGTATCTTCTACTCGCTCACCTTTCTTATTGGTGTAGCCATCGTGTGTAGCCATCGTAAATTTGGCTACGGTGTTTCCGCCGTCTAGTTTTTTCACTTCTGGGTCCATTCCTAGGTTTCCGATCAATTGTACTTTGTTTCTTAATGCGTTCATAATAATTACTTGTGTTAAATTGTGTGTGTTAAAAATGTTTCTGTTATGCTAGCCGCAGCTAGCGATTATTACTTTATGTTACTTGTGCTATATGAAAAAGTAGGTGTACCACTAAGTGTGATAAGGTGTCCCTTTCAAAACAACACTACAAATAGAGTGGACACACACAGCAGCAAGCGAAAATTAAGCACTTACTTACGTTTATAAGCGATTGTAAACGCTTACAAATGGATAAAAATATTGAATACCAACAGATTAGCTTACTTTTGGAAGAACATGAAAATAATAAATACATGGGATAAATTGCCCGCCTCTGGTGGATATGTGTCCGTCACATATACAGGTGTTAGCAAAAAAGTCTTGTACACTATACTTAAGATAATATCTATATAAATAATGAGAACAACAATTTTTACAATAGCCTTGAATCTTTTTGTGATCCTAGGTTTTGCACAAGCAGATACCACAAGTACGTATTACTTTGCCCATAGTCTAATAAGTCACCAAAAGACAACATCCAACCAGGCTAATATCCCGTATTGGTTGGCTGAGCTTGAAATGGCAGTGGGTAATACCTGCTTGACTAGTGGCCAGTTTGCACCAGGCCAAATGGGATCTAGTGCCTTGCCTCCCGAACAAACATGGTCTTTTTATTATCCAAATAATAATCATGGCTCAGCGATGACCCCAGGTTCTCCATACCCTGTTAATGCCCATGACAATGTTGTGTTAACCTATATGAATTGGCAAATAATTTTTGATTACGGAGAGCAAATAGGACAGAGACAGCCCAATCAGGTTTCGATAGCAACTGATAGTATTTCTGTGATTTTTAATTGGATGAAAGCCAATGACCCGATAGCAAGTCTATATTTATATGAATGTTGGCCAAAAATTGAAACAAATTTTATTTTAGGAGGAAATAATTGGAGTGGCAGTTCAGGAAACCCGCCAGATAGTGTGCAGTGGGCGACCTACCTTAACTACGCACTAAGTACGTCTAATGATTTTTGGACTGACCTACAGGATAGTCTAATACAAGTAGGTAATTTTCCAAATTTGAAATTGATTCCGGCATCATTAATTTGCTCAAAATTATGGCAACAAGGTGGGGTTTTGGATGATTTTACTGCCACAGATATAGTTGAAGACCAAGGTCCCCATGGTTTAGCCTCCTCCTATTTTTTAGCAGCAATGGTTGTTTATGCTGCACAACATGGCCACGCTCCAACCAAGCCTTTTAATTCGCACCTTCAAATCGACCCGCGAATACTCAATAGGTTTGATACAATTGCATCTTTTATACTTACAGAACTGTCTAACTTTAAATTCACTAACGGCAGAAGCAGAGTGTGGTTTGAGGAGCAAACCATGACAACTCCAAATCTTAAAGGTCTCGATAATTTAATTATCTACCCTAATCCAGCAAAAGATTACGTGATAGTGAATACCGGTGATTATTCCCAGAAAACCACATTCACCATATCTATTGTAAACGCTATAGGCCAAACACTTTTTGAGGTTTTAATGGACCAACAGGAACTAAAGATAGAGTTAAACACCCTTGGAGGTTCTGGCATTTACTTTGTAAGAATCCATGATGATCAAGGGTCTTTAAAAGACATAAGAAAATTGATACTTGAGTAGTCCTGTTGAAAGTTTATGAAT
>CAWVTM010000013.1:0-26047 GCA_963933305.1 uncultured bacterium | reverse complement strand
TCTGGACTACCATACAGAACACACAAACCATTACAGCTAAGCAAACAGGAAACTATGGAGTAGACATATATGATTCCAAAGGATGTTTCTTAAAAGTGGCGGACACGACTATTCTTGTAAATCCAATACCTAATGCTGCTATACTCGGCGAAAGTGAGTTCTGTTTCAATAATGGGGAATATGTATTTGTAGCTTCACCTAATTTGGGACATACCTTCTCTTGGTCTTTTGATGGCGGTTCGTATTCCACTGGAAGTAACTCGTTTTACTCAACTAACGCTGTAGGTAGTCATTCTGCAATAGTAGAAGTAACTAATACATTTGGATGTGCAGCTAGAGACACGTTTAACTATTTAGTAAATGGTTTACCACCACTTACTATTTCAACTACAGGCACACTTTGTCAAGGAGATAATAACATACTTATAGCTAATAGTACCTCTCCTATTCTTGACTTCTATTACTGGAGTACTGGATTAGTAAATGATAGCTTAGTTACTCCTATTCCTAATATATACCAAGCTACGGCAGTGGATAGTAATGGATGTGAAAATAGCAAAAAAGTTATCATACACCGTCTTCCAGACTTATGTGGAATGATGACTGGATGTTATGATATATGTGATACTGTAACTTCTCTGAAATGGTATGCACCAATAGGATACGCATCATACCAATGGTATTTTAACGGTACCCCAATACTTGGAGCTATCACTTCTGTACTTGACGTGCCTCTGCACCAAAGCGGCATATACACTGTGGTTATTAAAAACACAGCTGGTTGCGGTATAGAATCTGAGGACATAGCAATAGAATTTGTAGACTGTAGTTACGATAATTGTAATATACACGCTTGTGTAATGCTGGAATGTGACAAATTAGATGCTGCTGGAAACCAACAATACAATATGGCTTTTATCCTAAATAATACTGTGAGCCCTGGTGCTAGTTTAAGCATCACATCTCCTGATGGTACTGTTTCGGCTATCACTCCTGCTGCACTAGTATTAGGACTCAATACTGTAAATGCAGTATTTACAGATATACCACCTACTACAGGTAACGCTTGTTTCACTATTACTATATACGACCAAATGACTAAGTGCGATACTATACTTTGCCTAACCCTTCCTGATTGTCCTAAAGATGAATGTGAAGTAACCATCAAAGAACCACAAGTATTCACCTGTGCGGGATTAGATAGCAGTGGGAATCCAATGTATTATGGATGTATGGATATTCTTTGGAGCGGGAATAGTGGATCAGAAGTTACACTAGTATCTCCTTCTTCTACTTTCTCTCCTAGTCCAATGCTTATTAATAACGGAACTAATACGGTATGTTTCACCTATACTGACCTGCCAAGCTATAGTCCTGGAGGGATAACTATAGTTGCTTATATCTATGATCCGGTAACTAGGGAAACGTGTAAGAAGGAGTTTGTTATCAAAACTGATGATTGCGGAGAGTTGTGTGAACTTACAGTAGAGAAAATAAGAGCACAATGCAATAAACAACTAGCTGATGGCACTTGGAACTACCTACTCAACTTTGATCTCTTTAACTCTACTGGCGGACCTGCTAATGTGCAGATACTACCAATAGCAGAAGGGACATTGTCTAGCATCACTCCTAATCCTGTACCAGTAAATTGGAATAGTATGACCGCAGTATTTACTGATAATGCAGTATCTGATGCAGGAAATACAATATGCTTTAGAATATTGATAACCAATCCAGCAAATGGAAGCAAATGTTATGCAGATGTATGTGTAGAGTTACCTGATTGTGATAAACTAGATGTGAATGGACAATTACTACAAGGTATATCAATTTACCCTAATCCAATGCAAGACATAGTATCCATTTCCTTCAAGGAGCAGCATACTAAAGCTATGGTGAGCATTATTACATTGGATGGACAAGAAGTAATTACTCAATATATCTATGGCTCTGAACCTGAACTATCAATTGACGTAAGCAGCTTAGAATCCAGCTTATATTTCATAGAAATCACAACTGACGAACAAGGTACGATAAGACAAAAACTAATTAAGGAATAAGTCTAGTCACCTTAAATACTAAAGCCCATAAACTGTTAGTGTATGGGCTTTTTTGTTTTTCATAACAATTGAGAAGGTACGTTAGACAAATACTAGTAGGGAACTAAAAAAATACAGGAAGTTTCTGAGCGATGTAATTATCTATCATTTCATAGTTAAATTTTCACCATACCGCATTAAAATTATTATTCAAATTAATGCCTTATAAAAATACAAGGGAATACCCCTAGGGAGACATGGATAAATAAATTGAATTATTGAATGATATAAATATCGTGCCTAATGGCGTACACAACAACACCAGCCGTATTTTTAGCCCCTATTTTACGTAATATTTTTTTTCGATACGTTTTTATAGTATTAAGAGTCAAATTAAGTTTCGCCCCAATATCTTCACTAGATTCTTCTTTACAGATACCAACAATAATTGACTTTTCAGTAGATGTCAACATATCTGCTGCATTTTGATGCCTTTTGGTATAATATTCGCCATTTACCATACTCTTGGTAAATTCATTAATATAAAAACCATTAAGATGAACGGAACGAATTGCATGCTCCATCTCATCTATATCTATCCCTTTAAATAAGTAACCGTTAGCTCCTGACTCTATTACTTCATTTACTATTCTAGGGTCTTGGTGCATAGAGAGGCCGAGTATGGACATCTCATCGCCTAAAGTTTCCCGGATATATATTATCCCATCTGGACCCTTTTCATTTTTCATAGAGTAATCCATTAAGAGTACATCAGGCTTATCATCCCAGTTTAGCCTGCTTTGCATATCAGAGAGAGTTCCAACGTCAAATAATACTTTAAAACCCGGAACACCCTTAAGATAATTAGCCAATGCAGACCTCATGACCTTGTGATCATCTACTAATGCTATTTTTATAATCTGTTTCACTAAAATGGCTTTGATATCAAAAATACTTAAAAACTTGGGTTTTAGTCTACTCGAGTCACCTCTACTATTACGTATCCCTTACCAGTGGTGAGGTCTTCTTTTGACTTATTAGGAAAAAAATGAACAGCCCCATCTTCTTTCATTTCTTTATTCTCTAACCATGAACCTACATTAAACGGATTTAATTCATTCTGATTTATAGTGGCACAAAGAGAATGATACCGTGCTTTGGAACACCTCCTATTATTCCGATGGATATAAGGAATAATTGTCCCATCTGCACTGAAATCGATTTTATTCCTTCGCCACTTGCACAATGGGTTTACTCTAAAAGAGTAACGCTCACCTTTCTTAACTTCTAGTAACGGTATTCCTCCGAAAAGAGCTGTAGTTTCAACATATATATACTGGGTATCGTTTATTTTCATATTAAAAAGACAAAAGTTGGGGTGTCTTATTCTCTCGCAAAGATGATACATACTAATAAAACAAATCAATACCCTTAGGGGGATTGACAAGAAATTAAAAGCTATTAATTATTGAATTTTTCTGTAGCATTATTATTAGGTCTAAACTTCTACTATGTTCGACTTTATAACTAAGGTCCGTTGAAAAACAGAAAATTTTCCGTTAAGAATACTCAATCGTATCAAGTCCGTTTTGATAGATGTATAAAAGCCTATACCATTCTATGAATATGTTAACCAATAGAGTTTCCTTCGAAAGATAGTCAGAGATTAATTTGACAAGCTCCAGAAGGCTGAATAGCATTATTATACAACTCCTGACACAGCTAGAGATAATAACGCTGACTAACTGATTTTCTATAAATCAGTTAGTCATAACCATACAAAAAAATCAACTCTTGGATTGAGCCTTTTGCTACTAATTACTTTACCAACTATTGTTTGCCCTAATCCTAATTTGTTTAGGAACGTGGGATACAATACTCTACAGAAATCTGAAAATTTTCAAATCGCTTCACCTGACATTTCATTGGATTTAAAAACAAGATCAGCGGGATTTGAGTCTTCGTGTTTTGGACTGGTTAAATCCATTTACTATAGATAAATACGACTAGCTGTTATTCTACAGCTCTTTCTTATTACAGCGTAAAAGATAATTTGATTTTCTAAAAGTAGCTTCTAATACCAATATAGTCAATAAGTGCTCACGACTGGATTCGAACCAGCACGTCCTAAAGCGGACACCAGCCCCTCAAGCTGGCGTGTCTACCAATTTCACCACGTGAGCATATGTGGTATTATTTTATATTATTACATCACTTATAATAGTATACCGTCTCCTGAAGGAGTATAAATTATTATACCTTTATTTTAATCAGGCCACAATATTCTGAAATGGTTGTAACAGGTTTGTTACAGAATATTTTACCCCATTTAAAGGACTGCAAATATAAACGGCTATCTATATGTACCATGCTTTGATTTAAATTTTATGTTAAATATATTTGTCTATTTCTCGCTTCACGTCTTTATCCTTCAGTGACTCTCTCTTATCATGATATTTCTTTCCTTTTCCTACTCCTACCTCCAGCTTTGCAAAACCTTTTTTTGAAATAAACACTTCTATAGGAACTACTGTCATTCCTTGATCTATAAGTTTATTCTTTATTTTTTTTAACTCATTTTTAGTGAGCAGAAGTAACTTCTCCCTCTCTGGATTTTGCCCTACATAACCTGCATTTTTAAACTCAGATATTCGCATACCTTTTATTTTAAAAACACCTTCAACACTAAAAAAACAATAGGCCTCTCCTATACTTACTTTTTTATCTCTCACAGATTTTATCTCTGCTCCAGTTAATGCTATACCTGCCTCGTAAGTATCTTCTATGGCATATTCAAAATAAGCACGCTTATTTTTAGCTATGCTATGTTCTCGTTGTTTCTTTTTAGCCACTGTGCGCCACTCTTTTAAGACTCTCTAATTCGTCTTCGGTTAGTATTTTTTGACCTGTCTCTATAGTGGCTATTAGCCTCATGCCTACTTTTGCCGTCACCGTACATACCACTTCACCGTATATTACACTTTTTAGCGTAGCTATAAACCTAACTTCAGAGCCAATAGGTGCAGGGCTCTTATGCTTGATATCGACAAATGTGCCTATGCCTTCTTCCTCTGCCTCTTTCATATCTAGCACAAAAAGTCTACTTGTCCATTCCGCATCTCTAGCTAGAGCATACGTACTGTAGTACGGATGCACTTGCACACCATTAAAACTAGCAGCATCTTTCTTACCTACTGTTCTGTAAAATTCCTTTGTATCTCCGTATCTGAAAAGTTGTTTCATTTTATTTTGATTTTTGAGTTAAGTAACTATAGTCTCCTTCCGGGTTCAGTGGATTTTGATTAAGCAGAGAACACATAATAACATACAGCTCTGGTAACTCTAATGCAAATGTAGCAGGAGTCTCAAAGAAATGCTCAACAGATACTGCAAAAAACTCATGTTCGTTAGTAAATGCATATGATCTTAGATAATGATTTTCTATTTGCCTTTTTTTTATCTGCTCAAAAAACTTCTCTGCCTCCCTCATATACTTATTAATAGAACTATATAACCACTGTATGTAATCGTCCTGATGGTCTATAAGCAGGGCGTGTGACCACTCATGTAAAGCCAAATGTAAATTGTCATTTGTATCATGCACACCTCTCATAGTATCTAACCAGCTTAAGGATATAGTGCCTTTTCTATTCGTCAATCCTTTGACATGAGTCTGCAGATAAGCACTATAAAATGCCCTAGGATAGAGTCTAATCAAGTCAAAAGATGGTAAATTAAACTTTTTAAGACCGAAGGTTAACTGAGTTAAAGCACCTAAAATTACAATTCTTTTTTCTATAGTATCTATTTCATCTTCCTTAGCTCTAAACTGTTTTTGCTGAAGTAATACTATCAATCTTCCTAAGAATTTCAACTTACCTTCTTTTGTGAGTTCTAAATAGTAAGGATTTAATGCAGACATGAGCCGATGAATACGCCAAACTAGAAATTTATACTTTGGCAATTTTACTACATCTGGAGTATGTGTAAACTTGACTTTAACATAGTGCTCAAGTGTGAGCAATAGATAAATGAGAAATGGACTTAATATCCCTAATATGAAAAGTCTAGCAATAGGCATCCTACATTAGTTCTATGATACTTATGCCTTCTCCCCCTAGATCTACTCTTTCATAGCTTATCTGTCTTATGGCTGGATGTATTTTTAAGTGTCTTCTTATTTCTTTGCGTAGTATCCCATTTCCTTTACCATGAAGTATTCGTAAGCTACCTACACTTAACATAATAGCATTATCTAACATCGTATCTATCTCACTAAGAGCTTCATAAGTTCTTAATCCTCTTACATCTAGCTCCTTTCTAAAACTAGCCTGTTTATCGTTATACGATGATTCACTGATATACCGCTTAACTTTTTTTGCAGTTTGCTGACCTACTTTGACGAGTTTATCCAAACTAGTCTTTGTCGTAATACCTCCTACTTGCAGCGTCACTTTATTGCGTTTTATCTCTAAGACTTCACCTACTGTGCTACTATCCAACAATTGTACATTATCTCCTATTTTAAAATTATACTCTTTAGGTGTTACATCCTTTTCTGGGGCAGTAGTCTTAGCATTTAACTCTTCTCTGACTTTACGAGTTTTCACCTTGTCAGCCTTGTTTTCTTGTATCGTCCGTATAGTTTTTTCTATCTCTTTATTTGCACTTTTTATGAGTACATCCGCTTGTTTTTGAGCTTGAGAAATTATTTCCTTCTTTTGAGTATCTAGCAGTTCTTTTAGTTTTCTGTATTCTTCTCCTACATGCTCAGCATGAGCTAGCTTATTAGTCAGTTCGTGCTGTTCTATTCTAATTTTTTCTTGCTGTCCTTGTACTTCAGATAAAAGTGCGTCTAAATCATACTGCTTAGTGTCAGTAAGCTCCTTCGCTCGCTTTATTAATGTTCTATTTAGACCGATATTAGCTGCAACTTCATATACAAAAGAACTGCCAGGCTGACCTATTTGTAATTTATAAAGAGGTAGTAACTTTTCTATATCAAACAACATTGCCGCATTTACTACTCCCTGCAGCATATCTGCCCGATTTTTTATATTACTAAAGTGTGTAGTGATAATACCATAAGCTTTATTCTTTTGAATCTGCTCTAATACTGCCTCTGCCATGGGTCCACCAAACATAGGATCTGTACCCGTACCTATCTCATCCATAAGCACCAGTGTACCTTCATCACTGAAATTGATAATATGCTTTGCTGCTTTAAGATGAGAAGAATAAGTACTTAGATCTGATTCTATACTCTGATTATCGCCTATATCTACAAATATTTTTTTAAATAATTGAAACTTACTATCTGTAGCACACGGCACTAAAAATCCATTTTGTAGCATAAAGTGAATTAAGCCCACTGTCTTTAGTGCTACTGACTTACCACCTGCATTAGGTCCTGATATTACTACTAATTTTTGCTCCTTATTAAATGCATAGTCTAAAGGTACAGCTTTCTTACTCTCTAATCTTAATCTCTCAGCAAGCAGCGGGTGAAAGGCTAACCTTACTTCTGTATAATCTCCTAATATAGGCAGTGTACATTTCCACTCCAAAGCGATACGAGCCTTTGCTCTTATAAAATCAAATACTCCTAGCTTCTGAACACCACGTTTTATATCATCTAAATAAATCACTAACTTAGCAGTGAGTTGCTTCAATACCGCTACAATCTCTTGTCTCTTTTTTATATGCAACTCTGCTAGTTCATTATTTAAAGTTACAAGTTCTAGTGGTTCTATATACGATATCTTTCCTGTTCCAGATTGGTCTATAAGCACTCCGTTCACTTTTCGCTTATACTCAGACAGCACTGGCAGTACCACTCTTCCATTTTTGATGCCTAACTCTGTATCTGCTAGGAATCCTTTTTCCTTAGCTACATTGAACAAGGAATTAGAACTTTTGATAATAGACCTTTCTGATTTAGTGATATTACTGATTATTTTACTCAAAGCCGGAGAAGCAGACGGCTTTACTTCACCATCAGTCCCAATTACCTGATCTATGTTATTGATTAATTCATAATCTATATCTATGGATGAAAACAGATCCAATAGCTGAGGATATAGGACACCTTGATCTTTGAAGTATTTATCTACCTTTTTTAATACCCGTAGAACATCTTGTATGTATTGTATTATTTCTATTTCATAAAAAAAACCGTTGATACGAGCTGCTCTAGCTTGAAGATCAAAATCCAATGAGACTGAAAACGAAAGTTCTCCCTTGCTGAGTATTTTTTTAGCTTCATTAGTCTGCTCTAGCCATAGGTGTACTAATTCCGACTTATTACTAAATTTCAATCTTGTAAAGTGCTGTTTTCCTAACTCGGACTCACAACAAGTGATTGCAGCATCTACTACCTGGTCAAAACCAAGCTTCTCTGCTATATTTTTGGGATAAAGCATTATTTAAAAGTATTAATATTTTGGGCCACATCCTCCATTACCTCAGAAAGTAATAGCGGATTACGCGCATAAGTCCTCAAGCTACTATCAAATTGAGCCGCAGTGGTACTGTATTTATTAAATACTATGGTATATGAGGTGTCTCTCATTCTCTCTTGTGTTTTTGAATCTTTAGTTACTGATTTTTGTGCTGCATCTAGTAATTGCAAATCACTAATTACTAGAACCATACGCTTTCTACTTAGTACTCCTTCTGGTAGCTTTTCAGTTTTGTCAAGGCCACACGCAAAGCAGAATAGTATAAACCAAACAAGCGTTACTTTTGTTACGAAACTATGCATAATAATATCCGCAAAAATATCACACTAATAGAGCAAGAGATAGGAAATACTCAATTAGTTGTAGTATCTAAATACAGAAGTCTAGAAGAACTAAAAGAGGTCTACTCTAGCGGTCATAGAGATTTCGGGGAAAATAGAGTACAAGAGCTTGTAGAGAAGCATGAGCAGCTTCCTAAAGATATACACTGGCATGTTATAGGCCACCTACAAACTAATAAGGTAAAATACATAGCTAATTTTGTGCATCTCATACATAGTATTGATAGTTTAAAATTACTAAAAGAAGTTAATAAACAGGCTGAAAAGTGTGATAGAATTATCCCATTCCTTTTTCAAATGCATATTGCCGATGAGGAGACCAAGTTCGGTTTAAGTACAGATACATTATCAGTTATTTTAGATTCACCAGAATATCAAGCAATGACAAACGTGAAATGTCAAGGACTAATGGGAATGGCGACCAACACGGAGGATAATAACCAAGTAACACAAGAATTCAATTCTTTGAAAAGTCAATTTGAAGAATACAAGGCATTGCAAGGCTGGGATATTCTTAGTATGGGAATGAGTGGAGATTACATACAAGCCGTCTCTAGTGGAAGTACATTGGTGCGTGTAGGTAGTAAAATATTCAATTAGGGTCTTCTAGTATTTGTGCTAGACACTCAGTTCGAAAAGTCTATAATAAGAGAAGGCCTCCTTGCGGAAGCCTTCTCAATTGACTATGAAAACTCTAAATCTTGGGCTAGAACGCCCAAGTTCTTTAATCTATATATTGTTTACTCTGTGTAAACGGTTAATGATTATAACTTTAATTTACTTCAAATATACACTGATTTGTATATACCACAAGAAATAATTTAATTTTATCGTTAGATTTAAACAGCTCTCATAAGAGAGAACCTCCCTACGGAAGCTCTCTCAATTGACTATGAAAACTCTAAATCTCGGGCGAAGACGCCCAAGTTCTTTAATTGACTACGTTTACAAAAGAACGCTTATTGGCTTTCTTTTGAAATTCTACAGTTCCGTCAGTAAGTGCAAATAAAGTGTGATCTTTACCTATCCCTACATTTTTACCTGGATGATGCACTGTGCCACGTTGTCTCACTAGTATATTACCAGAGATACAAACTTGACCACCAAATATTTTAACACCGAGTCTTTTACTTTGAGACTCTCTTCCGTTCTTACTACTACCTGCTCCTTTTTTGTGTGCCATTGTATTATTATCCTTTGATGCTTTCTATTTGTATTTGAGTAAGATATTGTCTGTGACCATTTCTTACTTTGTAACCTTTTCTTCTTTTCTTTTTGAAAACGATCACTTTATCGCCTTTTAGATGCTGAAGTATTTTAGCACTTATAGAAGCTCCTTTTATACTTGGAGTACCTACGTTTACCTTTCCTGAATCATCTACTAACATTACGTTATCAAAGCTCACTGACTTACCTTCGTCTTCTGCCAATCTGTGAACGTACAATTTCTGGTCTTTCTCTACCTTGAATTGTTTTCCTGCTATATCTACTATCGCGTACATCGTATTTTTTAGAAGTGCAAAAGTAAACCTAATTTGCAGACCGCAATATACCTTTAGCTTATTTTTGTAATTTGTTCTTAACAATATTTTTATTTTAAGTTGATATGCATTCGAAGATTATGTTAGCTTTGCAGTCACTTTTAAAACAATGGACTTAGTCAAGCATATAGAATCAAGCCAAATCAGAACAGACACGCCAGTTTTTGGAGCCGGTGACAATGTATCTGTGCACTACAAAATAAAGGAAGGCGAAAAAGAGAGAATTCAGGTATTTCAAGGTACTGTGTTACAAAGACGAAATACAGGCTTGGATGCGACTTTCACCGTTAGAAAAATCAGTAGTGGTATAGGAGTAGAAAGAATTTTCCCTACTAATTCTCCAAGTATCGATAAAATAGAAGTTAATAGACGTGGTAAAGTGAGAAGAGCTCGTATCTTCTATCTAAGACAGCGTTCTGGAAAAAGAGCCCGTATCAAAGAAAAGAGATAAGCTCTTTTATAAAATTTTACACAGAGCCCGTCTTGGTATTACCATGATGGGCTTTTTTATTTGTACAGAATATCATAATTCCTTCACACATAACAATACACTCCAATAAATAAAATGGATATAGCCGTTAAATATAATCCAGCTGGACTAGAGCAGCAATGGTATGATAAATGGATGGAGCATAAACTCTTCTCATCGACACCTGACGAAAGGCCTAGCTATACAGTAGTCATACCTCCTCCTAATGTGACGGGAATACTGCACATGGGACACATGCTTAATAATACTATACAGGATATACTCGTACGAAGAGCTAGAATGATGGGATACAATGCATGCTGGGTGCCGGGCACAGATCATGCATCTATAGCTACCGAAACCAAAGTAGTTAACCTTCTTAAAGAGCAAGGCATATCAAAAAAAGACATCACAAGAGAGGAATTCCTGGGACACGCCTTTGAGTGGAAGGATAAGTATGGAGGTATAATATTAGATCAACTCAAAAAACTGGGCTGCAGTTGCGACTGGGAGCGAACTCGATTTACAATGGAACCCTCGCTGAGTGAAGCAGTGATAGACTCATTTATAGACTTGCATGAACGCGGATATGTCTACCACGGAACCCGCATGATTAATTGGGATCCAGTAGGTAAAACAGCTTTAAGTGATGAAGAGGTTAATCACGAAGAGCAAAATGCTAAACTATATTATATAACGTATCAAATACAGGACAGTAATGAGTCTATAGAAATAGCTACCACTCGTCCAGAAACAATCATGGGTGATACTGCTGTATGCGTGCATCCTGATGATGACAGATATAAGCACCTTATAGGAAAAAACTGTATAGTACCCTTAGTAAATAGAGCTGTACCTATAATAGCCGATGATTATATCGATATAGAATTTGGAACAGGATGCCTAAAAGTGACTCCCGCTCACGATATTAATGATTATGAGATGGGTAAAAGACATAATCTAGCCACAATAGATGTATTTAATGATGATGCTACTATCAGTGAAGCAGCTGGCATATTCATAGGAGAAGACAGATTTAAGGCCAGAAAACTGGCAGCTATCAAGCTAGAGGAGCTAGGAATACTTTCAAAAACTGAAGACATCGTAAATAAAGTAGGTAGAAGTGAACGAAGCAAAGCGGTCATAGAACCTCGCTTATCTGCTCAATGGTTTGTAGACATGAAAAAGTTTCTGGCTGACTACCCAGAAGCTCTTTCTGCGGTGATGAATGATGATGTACAATTTCATCCAGCTAAATTTAAAAATACATACAATCATTGGCTCACTAATATAAAAGACTGGTGTATCTCTCGGCAGTTATGGTGGGGACACCGCATACCTGCGTGGTTTACTCCAGACGGCATACCCATCATAGCAAAGACTGCTGAAGAGGCATTGGATAAAAGTAATGACTCTTCTCTAAAAGTATCAGATCTTCGTCAGGATGAAGATGTGTTAGACACTTGGTTTAGCTCTTGGTTATGGCCTATAAGTGTATTTGACGGATTTCAAGACAAAGGGCAAAAAGAATTAGACTACTACTACCCTACTGCTGATCTAGTGACTGCACCAGATATTATATTTTTCTGGGTAGCTCGTATGATGATGGCTGGTCACGCATTTAAAGGAAAATCACCTTTTAAAAATGTATACTTCACGGGAATAGTAAGAGATAAAGAACGAAGAAAAATGTCTAAGCAGCTAGGCAATAGTCCAGACCCTATAGACTTAATGGCACAATATGGAACAGACGGAGTACGTATGGGACTTATGCTGTGTGCCCCTGCTGGAAATGACATCATGTTTGAAGAGTCCACGTGTGAGCAAGGAAGAAACTTCTGCAATAAAATATGGAACTCCTTCAGACTGCTCAAAGGTTTAGAAACTACCTCTGAGCAAAATGAATACTATACTACTTATAGTGATCAAATTCATTCTTGGATGGAAGCTAAAATAGGAGATACTATCCAATCTATAAATGTCCATTTTGATAATTTCAGAATCTCAGACGCTCTAATGGAACTCTACAAACTTACCAGAGATGATTTTAGTGGATGGTATCTAGAGATGATCAAACCTGTGTATGGTGACCCCATTCCACAAGTAGACTTAGAAAAGGCTACTTCACTCTTTGATGAAATATTAAAACTACTTCATCCATTTATGCCGTTCATCACGGAAGAGCTTTGGCATGGACTAGGTGACCGAAGTGATTCATTCATCAATAATGAATCTTGGCCAGACCGAATGATTCAGAAAACTCCCATACATCCCAATGCATTTGAACTCATATCTGAAATACGAGCAAAGCGCAATGAAAATGGCATATCACCAAAGGTACCTGCTTCACTTACGATCAATTCTAAGGATCATAATACCTATACGAACGCAAAGGGAATAATAGCTAAACTAGCTAATGTAGAAACGTTTAGTGGAGATACTTCGGATGGATTTAAAGTACTCTTAGGCACAGATGAAATTACTATTGGATTTAAAGACTTTGTAAAAAAAGTAGATATTGCTGCTATAGAGTCCGAAATCAAACGGTTACAAGGATTCTTAGTAGGCATAGCCAAAAAACTAGGCAATGAGAAGTTCATAGCTAATGCAAAACCAGATGTAATCGCTAAGGAAGAACAGAAAAAAGCTGATACATTAAGCAAGATAGCTAGTTTAGAAGGTCAACTAAAATAAATATTAAAGTTTTTCAATAATGAGGTAGTCATTGATGTACTTATCAATAGCTACCTCATTATTTTTTACAAGATCTCTATACTGAGCGTAGAGATCAACATTAAATAGACCTATAAGAAGATAAGGCTCTAACATTCCCTCGCTGTCCATTTGTCTAGCATAATCCAACGCTGGGATATCCTCATATATAGTCGATTTTAGCATTTTTCGCCAGCAGTAGACTTCTAGATACTTATCAGTAACGTTAAGTTTTGCCGCATCCAGCAGCTTTTCATCCCTGAGTAAACCATTTACATCATAGAGATCCTTCACTTCTGCCAAGGCGTCTCTATAGTGCGAGAAATGTAATTCATCAGCATAAAACTGATTTCTGTGGTAGTAGTCTATAATATTAGCAGTAGGTGCTAGTCTTAGTACCCAATTTCTATCCATTTTAGTATCCATCTCTGAAGTAAGTTTATATAAAAGTATGTACATAGATTCCTCTGGATAAATAAGCAAACTCTGTTTTACCAGATCCAATGCAGCTTTCTCATCCCCTTTTTTAGCTAGAGCGTCTGCTAGAAATTTAATAGGCTCTGTAAGCATAGGCTGTTTTTTCATAGCCTGTCTAAAGTACTCTGCTGCCTTACCAAAATAATCCATAGCAAAATAAGAATCTCCTAGATACAGAAGTGCTTTATAATTGCTAGTATCCTCGTCATACGCCTGCTGATATAGCGATATTGCTTTCTCATAGTTTTTAGCGTTGAATTCAGCCTCTGCTCTTTGATAGTAAGCCTTAGACCTTATATTTATTAATGACTCATCATAATACAATGGATCTACATACTTTTTTCGGAGCATTATACTACTCTGAGCATTATAAGGAGTACTAGTAGCGGCATAGTAAATAGCATTATTATAATCATAGAGTGGCTTTTTCAGCAGGTAGTTAAACTGCCGAGTAAGTTCTGCTGTACTTGTATCATTATCCTCACTTTTTACCTCCATTTTCAAATCACTCATAGGAATATAGTTCTTAGCATAGTTTTCAAACATAACTCCTTGGTAATATTCCCATAAATTCTTATTGAGTGGATATTTATTTAGCAACTCTTTCATAAGATTGCCAGCCTTTTCAAACTTCTCTTTTTTATAGTATCGCTCTATTTTTTTCAGACTCTTGCTACTTTGATCGTCCAGCTGAGCTGATACGGCATAACCTGTAAGAATTAAAGTAGCCATCGCCAGAGCTTTTATGCTGTTTTGAAACATTTGTTTGACCATAATAGATTCGAAAATACAATAAATAGTCAACTCCTCCGCCACTTCTTATTTTCATAATATAGGCTGTATATTGCTCTAGAATAATCAAGTTTACGCAGAATGACATCCTTAGTCTACTGTCACTACATTATATTTGAACTACTATAATGAATCCTTTTTGGACATCAGACGCTAAGCTCCTATTTGGGATGATCATTTTACTAGCATTAGCTATTACTTGGCTAATGAGAGTGAGACTATACAAGCTACTTATAAAATCATTTATAGGCCCGTTCATTGGTACATTTTTCGTAGCATTATTTTTATTTTTAATGCAAACTATCTGGAAGTATTTAGAGGATTTAGTAGGAAAAGGGCTAGAACTTACTGTAATTTTTGAATTCATATTTTACTTTGCTATTCATCTCATTCCTATGGCACTTCCCCTAGCCATACTATTATCATCTATAATGGTCTTCGGAAGCTTAGCTGAAAAATACGAGCTAGTGGCTATAAAAAGTGCGGGAGTGTCCTTACTCAAAGCTATGCGGCCTATGTTCTTAATTAGTTTTACGCTCGCTATGGCCGCATTTTTCACAGCTAACTATTTGATTCCTAAAGCTAATCTAAGTTGGGGTGCCCTACTCTATGACGTCACACAAAAAAAACCCGCTATGAACATAGTAGATAATGTCTTTTTTAAGGATATCCCAGGATATCAAATACGAGTAGGTAAGAAACACGATGATGGTCAAACTATAGAAGACATACTTATTTATGTAAGCGATCGAAAAAACACAGGAAATAACAATATACTTATAGCAGAAAAAGGTAAAATGAGCATCAGCAGTGATAAACAGTACATGACCTTAAATCTTGTCAATGGTAAACGATATCAAGAGCTAGTAGACGATGCCAATTATCGAAGTACTATGCCCCATAATACCATGGCTTTTGAAAGCTATAATCTTACTCTAGATCTAAGTGATCTTGCTTTTAATCGTACTGATAAAGAACGATTTTCAGAAGATCAACGTATGATGAATGTAGAACAACTCGGAACACGAATAGACTCCCTTACCCGATACATACAGAAAAAAAGAGAATCTCTTTATAGATATATGGATCCCTATTTTATAGCTGCTAGCGATACCATTGAGTTAAAAGATACTGCTGTATTTGCTCGTTTTGAGTACTTAACGAATACTCTTGAAAATGAAAAAAAAACACTTGTTTCACCTGTTAATGAGGCTAGCTCTTTTGCCACATTAAAATCAAAAATTCCTGCTCCATTGAGGATACCGGGTAAACAAAAAATAAACCCTAAAAAAACGAGAAATATACAAGCTAAATATAACAAACGGGAACAAATCATAGAGCGTGCTCTTCAAACTAGCAATAACATAAAACGCATTAGCACTAATAATATAGACGACAGTTCATCCCAAAGAGAGCTTAAAGCACGATATCTAGTGGAATGGCATAGAAAATTTACACTAGCAGTATCTTGTATTTTATTGTTTTTCATAGGAGCACCACTCGGAGCTATTATTAAAAAAGGTGGATTTGGACTCCCATTGGTAATATCGCTATTACTCTTTATTCTATATTACGTAGTAACTATTTTTGGCGAAAAACTAGCAAAACAGGGAGTGCTACCTCCAGTCCTTGGTATGTGGCTCGCACTCATGCTATTCTTCCCTCTAGCCATATTCCTCACATATAAGGCGAGTAGAGATTCTCAACTTTTTAATGCTGATGCTTACAAAAAGATAATCCGTGTACTCACTCCATATTGGGTTAAAGGATATTTGAATAAAAAATGAAAATACTCCAAGTATCTAATAGAGTTCCTTGGCCGCTAAATGAAGGTGGTAATATTGGTATATATAATTATACCAGAGCATATCATGAGCTAGGCTTAGAAGTCACACTCTATTGCCTAGATGGAATAAAGCACAATACTCCTCTAGCTGAAGCTACCACAGAACTGAGTAAATACGCGAAGGTCCTCATTCATCCAATAGATACAGACATTAATAGTGAAGAAGCTATGAGACACCTACTCCGAAATGAATCATATAACGTGAGCAGATTTTACAATACTGTTTTTGATAGTGAGCTAAGGGACCTCCTCAAAAAAGAAACCTTTGACATTATACAACTAGAAGGGACTTTTACTGGACCATATATAGATACAATAAAAGCTAACCATACGGGAGCAATCGCTCTAAGAATGCATAATGTAGAGTATGAGATATGGGAACGACTGGCAGTAAATGAGAGAAATCCAATCAAAAAAATATATCTGCGTATTTTAGCCAAACAGTTAAAGCACTATGAGACTAAATTATTACCAAAAGTGGATACAATAGTTACCGTAACTGATGACGATGCTCTGAAATTTAAAACCCTCTACCCTACTGGCAACTACCTCACCATCCCAGCAGGTATAGATTTGGATACTTGGAAGTATAGCCCAAGCCAATACTACACCACTTGGTATCATATAGGGAGTATGCAGTGGCATGCCAATGCTGAAGCAGTGCAGTGGTACTTAGATGCCGTACATCCATTATTACAAAAAGTAGACGAAAAATATAAACTATCTCTAGCTGGTAAAGGAATTGATTCTCATTCATTTGGAACTATTCGTTCACTGCAAGTAAATGACAATGTTCCTTCAGCTTTTGAATTTGTAAAGGAATGTGATATCTGCGTGGTGCCTCTAAAAAGTGGCAGCGGTATACGACTTAAAATACTGGAAGCTATGGCCGCTGGTAAGCTCGTAGTATCTACCACAGTAGGTGCCCAAGGTATAGACTACACAGATGGAATTAATCTACTGATTGCAGATAGGCCAGACGAATACTTGACTATCTACAAAAGATTGATGAATGGAGAGATAGACACTGCTACTATCGTGAAAAATGCTCGTAAACTAGTAGAAGAAAACTATTCTACTGATGCTCTAGCACTGAAACAGATAGCATTTTATAAAAGTCTTAAATAAAAGAACTGTTTCTAAAATAAAAAAGGAGCTAACCATTGGTTAGCTCCTTTTTTTCAAATAAAGAAATATACGAATTAGTTTACTTCCATTTCTACTATCTTGCCATAGCCTAAATCATTCAGTCCGTCACGAACTTTATAGGCATGTCCTACCACTATAATAATCATATTTTCTGGCTTAAGCTGAGATTTCGCTACTTCGTTAATATCTGCAACACTCATACCATTGATCATAGCAGCTTGCTCGGAAGTGTAATCACTAGGTAGATTATATCCTATAATATTACTTAAAAAATTTAGTTTGTCAAATGGAGTTTCATAGTCTAATGCTTCACTTAAGGTCATCGAACTTTTAGTGAATTTCAACTCTTCTTCTGTAACACCATCTTTTACAAATCCATTGATTTCGATCATTACCTCTCGTATAGCACTATCAGTAGCTTCTTTCTTAATTTCTCCAGAGAACCTAAAAACCCCATAATGTTTGTTTCCTGAAAATCCAGTTCTTGCTCCGTATGTCCAACCTTTATCTTCTCTTAAGTTCAAATTAATTCTACTATTAAACGCACCACCCAAAGAGTAATTCATCACTTTGGACTTAAAGTTATCTCCTTTATAATCATACTTAGATGAAGGATGGCCTGCTAGTATAGTAGACTGAGACGCATAAGGCTTATCGACCAAATAAACTGTAGTCTCACTTGGCGTTTTAAGCTCAGGAACTGCAGGTACAATAACTTGCTTATTTTCCCAATCCTTTAAGAAAGCAAGTTTACTCATAGCATCTGCTTGAGTAATATCACCAGATACTATTAGTGTACTTATATTTGGAGAGTAATAGCTAGTATAAAATGATTTTATATCCTCCAAGTCCAGCTTACTAAGTGACTTATAATCTCCATAATAATACTCCTCTAAAATAGTGCCTTCAAAGACTATTTTATTCCAAGCTTTAGATGCCATAACACCAGGATTATTTTTCTGAGACTTTAGTCCTTCTAATACTTGCTTCTTAATTCTTTTGAAATCTGATGGGTCAAATCTAGGAGCAAATAAGGCGTCTTTTAATAACGCCAATGTCTCATCTACATTTTTTGCAAGACTACTTACAAAAACAGTAGAACCCATAGTTCCTGAGTTAAAGCTAATCCTGCTTCCTAACTTATCTAGTTCCATAGAAAATTCCTCCGTCGTAAGTTTTTCAGTACCCTCTCCCAACATTGCTGCAGTCATCATAGCTGTACCAGTACTCACTTTTTTGTTGGCTTCCAATAAGTGTCCACCTTCCATGTCAATATAAAAATAAACTAGAGGAGACTCTTTAGATTGATTACCTATAATCTTCAGACCGTTTGAAAACTCCTCTGAGTAGAATGTAGGAACTACTAGAGCAGTTGCACTAGGTCTATTCGGTCTTACACTTCTGTCGAAATCATCCTTTGGAGAAGTATACACTAATCCTTGATATTGATCTTCTATTTTTTTATCTTCATTGGCATGAGGATTAACACTTTTAGGAGTCTCGTCATCTTCATCTTTCTCACTAGGATCTTTTTCTACTCTTAAGATTACTGCTTTTCGACCCTTAATATATTTTCTATATACTCTTAATACATCTTCTTTAGTTACTGCGTTATATCTATCAATATCATCTTGAAGATTATATCCATTGCCTCTCATCATGGCATAATGGCCTAGCATACCTGATTTGCCTTCTATACTATTTAGAGCAGAGTAAGTAGATGCTAAAACCTGTGACTTAGTTATTTCTAAATCTACATCTTTCACCCCTCTAGTCTCAAACTCAGCAATAGAAGCCCTAACTTTATCTTCTAGTTCTTTAAAAGTCATACCACCAGCCATAATTGGAGGTGTTAACACTTGAATAGACATCATCCCTGCTAATTCTAAAGTAGAGTGACCAGCACTTGCCTGGAAAGCTTCTTCTGTCTTCACTAGGTTTTGATAAAGAATCGAGCTGTTACCACCACCTAGAATCTCACCAAGTATGTCTAGAGCAGCTTCATCCTTGTGAAATTCAGGTACTGTAGGGAATGTAAAAGAAGTAAGCGGAGCATAGATCTCATCCACTGTGTTGACATAATAGTCCATAGATAACACAGGTTTTTTGGGATACATATTTTTTACTTCTGGGCATTTCTTTATTGAACCAAAGTATTTTTCAGCCCAAACTTTCACCTCCTCTGGATTCACATCCCCTGATACTACTAGTGTGGCATTATTAGGACCATACCATCGTAGAAAGAAGTTTTTTAAATCTTCGTAGCTTGCTATATCTAAATCATCCACGTAACCTATAGGTGTCCACTCATACGGATGGTTTGAAAACATGGATTTGAATAAAATTTCACTAACCATTCCATAGGGTTGATTATCGTACCGCTGTCTTTTTTCGTTTTTTACAGTTGATCTTTGATTTTCAAACTGCTTCTGAGTAAAGCTTTCAATATGTGTACCCATTCTATCAGCTTCGAGCCATAAAAGAGTCTCTGTCATATTCTTAGGTGCAGTTTGGTGGTATACTGTTTTGTCAAAAGAAGTGTAGGCATTATTTGTTCCTCCAGACTCTCCTATTATTTTGAAGTGTTCTCCTTCTTTTACATTTTGAGATCCTTCAAACATCATATGCTCAAAAAAATGTGCAAAACCACTGTTTCTTACACTTTCTCTAGCACTACCCACATGATATGCTACCTGCACATGCACAATAGGGTCCGAGTGGTCTTCGTGAATGATTAACGTAAGATCATTATTAGGTAAATTGTACTTCTCATAAGGTATAATTACCTTACCATCTATTGGTTCTACCTTCTCTATTAGTTCAAAAGAAGACTGAGCACTAGCCAATAAACCTAAAAAGAGAAAATTGAGTAAAAAGAATGTTTTTTTCATTTGTTCCTATTGTTTTGTGATACAAAAAAACAAAACTTCGACAAATAACAGAGTGGTTATCGATAAAACAACCTTGAACAAGGTTATAATGCTGTAGTTCCACAAGCACTAATTTAGTGCCTAAGGCTCTATTGCGTCGGCACGCTATATATGCTTCAGTGCGTGCGTCTTCTGTATAAACGAGTATACTAAAAAAAACATTCTTAGAAGTACATAGCTTTTGTTACTAGACTTATTAAGTGCCCATTTATATGTCTGAGCTAGTTCTAAGACCAATATAGCCAATACATATAGATAGCACCCTGAAGTCAGCTCGCAACCACAAGACTAAGGGCAATCTAGCACTACCGTTGAAAATAAATATTGAGAAATCAGAATCTTGAAAACTTATTTCACTCCAAACCTCTTCGAGCAGTCGTTGGTTGTTATTTTCCAAAAAACATACCTACTGTTCTGGCTCTTTGATATCTATCTGCCAGTGAATACTTACTCGATTAGCAATGGGCTTCTGATGACGTATTCCAGTCTTACTAAGCTCGTAAACACCCTAATCATAATACAATTGACTTGCCATATATACAGATACTCCAATCACTTATCTGCTGCTCAGCAGATGCTAAAATCGCAACTGAATAGAGTACTATAAACAAGAGTCTTTTTCCTCCATCTATCAATAGTAATCGATATACTAATCTAACTGATTTAGAAAATGACTATCAAATGTAAAAATATTGAATATGCTAAACTGAACGCTATAATCCGAAAATAGCTAGTGAATACCTATGCTGTGGTTTCTAGTATAGCCTTGAGATATGGCAGCTACCGCCACGCAAAAAACTAAAAAAGGGGCAAACAGTCTTTGAAGTTAGAACATATTTACAGATTCCTATACTTAAAGATAGACTTACAAAAAACAAGCGTATGAATTGATCAAAAAACTTTTCACAGTTGATGTAAAAAGTTCTTAAACAATCATCCTTTTTATTCTACAGTTACGTTTATGGTCTTAGCTAAAGCTTGACCATAAGATACGTGCATACCGTCTGCAAACTGTAAAGTAAGCTTATAATCTCCTGGCTCTAAAGATATCGAATCAGAAGATTGTCCTCCGCCATAATGTATGTGTGTATCATCAGCAACAATTACTATACCTTCAGCTATAAAATCGTCATTAATTAGCAAATGGTGATGTCCCCAGCCCTTTCTTGGAGTTCCTTTAGGCTCTACTTCCATACCTTTTATTCCCATTTCTAGTGCAAAAGGAGAAGCGAGCGTAGCACCGTCCGCGATGTTAACGAATGAAACTCCAGTAGGGGCAGTCTCCTCTGGGGCATCTAAAGTGACTGTAGTATCTGAAGTTTCAGATGCAGTACTTTCTTTTGAACCTGTAGCAGATGGTTTGCACGAGATTATAGCTACCGCTGCGAATATTATTATTAACTTTTTCATTTGTGCGAAAGTAGCCAAAATTAAAAGAGTTTCTATGAGTAAGTGTCACTATGTATTACTAACAAAAGCATCTGCTACTTGAAATAAAATATCTTAAAATAACATTAGCAGACAGATGCAAAAATCAGTTCAAAGTTCACTCCCACTGCTTGTTATATCTCAAACATTGACAGCCTAGGATGCCTCACATACTTTTGCCGTGTAAAAAATAAAGAAGTATTTTATTTAGTATGTAAACGGGAGCTTTCTTCGAATCCGTTATACTCCGCTCAGCACATGCTTATCCCTTTATTCTTGAAATTTATAGCATAAAAAAAGGTCCGTCGGACTGACGAACCTTTAGTTCTTTGGGTGGAAGACCGGGCTCGAACCGGCGACCCCCGGTACCACAAACCGGTGCTCTAACCAACTGAGCTACAACCACCATTTAGCAAGTAATTCATCGGAAATAATCTCCCATGCTTTCAAGCGGCTGCAAATATATAATTAGCAGAACAACTTGAAACAAAAAATAATTAAAATTTCAATTTTATGATTTCATAACTTTCCTTAATAGATTGTGGGCAATTAGAATACTATAAGACTGTATTTCGTAGTTATTTTGAAACGTAGTTATACAACCATGCACAAACGACTTAAAAGTATCTTCACTATCACATTTCTTCTATTGGGTTCTCTGGCAGTAAATGCACAAAAAACTAAGGTATACACGGACGAAATTAGCACTTTTGAACAAGCTAAAATGCTCTATATCAAAAAACAGCATGTACCTGCTATTCGTGCTTTTAAAGATTTCTTAGAATACAATCCAGGTCCTAACTTTTCTTATGAAGCCAAGGCATATATATGCTTATCACGTCTAAAACTTGATAAAAAAAATGCTAGTAGAGATTTAGCAAACTTTTTAAGAAATGAGCCTGAGCACAAATTAAATACAGAAATCACCTACGAGTTAGGGCTGTACTATTTTGCTGAAGGTAAATACACCAGAGCTCTAAAATACCTCAATAAAATAAACGAAACAGACGTCTCTAAAGTACAAAGAGACGAACTCGCATTCAAGCAAGGATATAGTTACTTTAAAAATAAGGAGTACCAAAAGGCTAAGCAGCAGTTTAAAAAAGTAATGAATGGCGATGGAAAGTATACCATAGAAGCTAGCTATTACTATGGATACCAATGCTATATCCTTAAAGACTACGCCTGTGCCATAGCCACTTTTACTAAGATAGGAGATAAAGGTCCGAAAACTATGCAACTCTATCTTGCTCAAATCTACTATGAGCAAGAAGAATATAATACAGCATATGAGACCGTAAAAAATCTATCTTTGAAAAGTCAAGCAGATGAAATCTATCTTCTCAAAGGAAAAATCCAATACCAACTAGGTAATAAAAGTATTGCTCTAAGCTTTTTTGATAAGTACAAAGGAGATATCAAAGCACTAAACTCTGATGAATTATATCAGTTTGCCAACGCACACTTTGAGGAAAGTAAATTTAAAAAATCTACCCAATACTTCATCCTTATATCAAATGAAGACTCTGAAATAGGGCAAGCTGCCAATTATCAGTTAGGTGTATCTGATGTAAAAAGTGGTCAAAAAGAAAGGGCTTTAAATGCTTTTGCAGAAGCTAAACGTAAAAATTTTGATACAGAAATAACAGAGGTATCAGCTTACAACTATGCCAAACTAGCTGCTGAATTGCAAAAGAACAGCACCGCAATAGGAGCTATAAAGGAGTTCTTAGATGACTATCCATATAGTAAGTATAGGAATGACGCTAAGAACATGATGGCAGACATATTCTTAAGTACTAAAAACTACAAAGCCGCTATAGAGGTGCTGGAGGATATAGGCAGTCTAAATGAGACTAGCAAAAAAGCCTATCAAGAACTGACATTTCACAGAGCTGAAGAGTTGTTTCTGAACAAAGAATACGAAACTGCTGATGTTTTTTTTAAAAAATCACTAAAGCATCCAGAAGATAAGAGTTTGGAAGCTCTGTCCTATTTCTGGCGGTCTCAAATCGCTTTTAAGGTGGATGACTACAAAGAGAGTATAAATCTCATGAATAGATTTATGAGTAGCAGTGGATCACAAAAAAGCAAAAATAAGACCTATGGCTATTACAGTATGGGCTATAACTACTTCAAGAAAAAAGATTACCCTAAGGCTCAAAATTACTTTGCTAAATTCAGACAATACGAAACCTATACAAAAACCAATAAGGAGATTTACCTCGACAATACACAACGACTCGCAGATTGCTACTTCTTAAACAGGCAATATAATGAGGCTATAGAGGCGTATGGCTTCATTATCAAAAATGATTATCGCTCATCTGACTATGCACTTTTTCAGCAAGGTATGCTTTATGGACTTCAGGAAAGACACTCAGAGAAGATAAGAACTCTCAAAAAAATACAAAATGACTTTCCTAAAAGTATGTATATAGATGAGGCTCTCTATCAAACAGCTAGAGAGTATATGTCGCTAAAAAACTATAGTACCGCTGAAAGTATATTTAATGTAATTATATCTCAGCATGATTACAGCCCGTACTTACCTGACAGTTACCTCAAGCTCGGATTAATAAACTACAATCAGAAAAATGATGACGCAGCACTTAGGTACTACAAGACCGTGGTGGAGCGTTTTCCTAAAACTACTTCTAGCCAGGAAGCTCTATCCTTCATAGAAATCATATATAACAATCTAGGCACTCCACAAAAATACTTCAAATATGCAGAAGATCAGGGTGCTTCTGTCCGTATGACTGCCCAAGATAGCTCAATATACGAAAATGCTATGCGTATCTATAAGTCAGATAACTTTGAAGGAGCCTCTAACGAATTAGCAAACTATATCAAGCGTTTTGGTAATGACGGATACTTCGTTATACCCGCTAACTTCTATAAGGCTGAGTGCGACTTCTACACAGATAAAGAGAATCAAGCCCTCTCCCACTACGCTTATGTAGTAGATCAAGGCAGAAATGAGTTTACAGAAAAATCCCTGATCAAACTTTCATCTACCTACTTCTATAGGAAAAACTATACCAAAGCTCTAGAAAACTATATCCAACTAGAACCTATATCCTCTTCTAAAAGTACATTTATAAGCAGCATAATGGGACAGGTTAGAAGTCATTATCTGCTTAACAACTATGATGGAGCAAAACAGAAAGCAATACAACTACTGCCTATAGAAAATGTGCCAAAGGAAAATCTAGTAGAAGCTAACATGGTGCTAGGTAGAATACAACTTAAGGATAGCAACCTACGTACAGCAAAATCACATTTTGACTATGTGATAACGGAAAGTAGGAACGAACTTACAGCAGAAGCTATCTATCATCGAGCAAGTATACTTTACTCTCAAACCGAACTGGGAAAAGCTAGAAATGATATTTATACTCTGAATGAAGACTTCTCTGCCTATGAATACTGGGTGGTAAAGGGATTTATACTCTTAAGTGATATCTATGTAAAAGAAGAAGACTACTTTCAAGCTAAAGCTACACTGCAGAGTATCATGGATAACTACAATGATGAAAAGGATGGATTACTCAATACTTGTCGAACTAAACTAAAAGAAATAGAGCAATTAGAAGAGCTAGACAGTACTCCGAAAATAGAGGATGAATAAAAATAACGAGAAATAAATCAAATTAATATTCGATCAGTTTTTTGCCTAAAAAACGAACTACCGACGAACTTTAACTTACTTAAAAGGATCACTAAACTTTTCGTCAGAGAGTAGTGTGTAATCTGTTAGTGTCTCTAAAAAGGCCTTTAACTGAATCTTCTCTAATGCGGTAAGGCCCATTTTAACCGGAGTTCTCGTAGCAATATCAACCAAGTGGGGATCTAG
>CAWVTM010000012.1:0-28484 GCA_963933305.1 uncultured bacterium | reverse complement strand
AAAAAAATAGTGCTTAATAACTAAGCTCTAAACTCACTAATACTTAAAGCCCGACGTACCGTCGGGCTTTTTTTTTGACATTTTTTTGCAACCTTTGTACCTATCCTGTGTCTAACTTAAAAAGCAAATTGATAAGCGATGAAGAACTTATACGACGCTGTAAGGAAAGCGATCAATCTGCTCAAAAAATGCTCTTTGAAAAGTATGCCAACAGGATGATGGCAGTGTGCATGAGATACTGCAAAAACCGGGATGACGCAAAAGATTTGCTTCAAGATGGTTTTTATAAAGTATATGTAAACATAGGTAAGTTTAAAGGTGACAGTAAGATCGATACTTGGATGACACGTGTTTTTATTAATCTCGCTCTAAATCAACAGCGACAGGGTAGAAACAAGTACAGCCATTTCGAATTTGACCCAGCTCTGGAAACAGCAGCTGCGGAAGAAACACCTGCACCAGAGAATATAGAACCAGAAACGGTATTAGAAGCTCTAAGTCAATTGCCAGAAATTTACAAAATAGTTCTCAACTTATATGCAGTTGAGAATATGTCACACAAGGAAATTGCTAAGAAATTAGGAATCTCCGTAGGATCATCCAAAAGCAGACTTTCCAGAGGACGTGTAATGCTAAACACCTTGCTTAACCGCAAATAGAGGCTTTAGATTGGATAAACTACAACATATCGACAACTTGCTCAGAAAGGCATCCCAAGTGCCCGCCAATGCCTTGGTGGATGCTTCTGATTGGGCGATAATCGAGAAAAGATTGAAGCGAAGAAAGAACCGCATATACGCTTTGTGGTTCTTTCTAGCTCTATCAGTGTGCACCACAAGTGCACTATTGGTTGTCAACCAAATTAATTCTAAATCAACACCTACTATAACGCAGCAAGAAACAAATATAGATTCCCCAAGGACTAATCTTGACCTTCAAGAAAGTCACCCGGTGAAATCAACTGAAACCCTTGAATCAGAGGTTCCTTCTAAAACTGAAGCTGCTAATACCCTTAATCCAACTAATCAGTCCAATAGTATAAAAGACCCACAAGAGTATCACACTCCTGATGCTAAAACTAAAATTCCAATTACTGAGAATTCCATATTCAAATCAGAACAGACGATAGCTCAAGAATTTGAGCAAACTATTGAATCTACACCACTATATCAGCAGTCTAAAACTCCAGAATTTATATTTGAGGACATCTTTGGTTCTGCGCCACTTTGGGTGAACCAAGATAAGTTAATAGTACAACCTCTATCTAACTCTAAACCATCTCACTTAGCTTATGACAAATCCCACTGGGAGACGGGAATATCATTCACTCCTAGTCTTAGCAGTAAGATGACTGGTACCAACAAAGATTTAAGCGGCTTAATAAATAAAAGTTATGATAAGTTCGTTGCGAGCAGTGAGTCCGCAGCATTTGGAAACACCTTTGGATTCAATGCTCAGTATCACCCGAAAGGAAGATTCTTTTACTCGTCTGGACTGTTTTTAACTCAAAGATCAGAGCAGCTAGACTACAATTATACAATAACAGAGGGTGCAACTGCGACAAACGACGGAAACATTACTTATCGTTATTTAAATCCAATTGCTTATGAATATATCAACTATACAGGGTCAAATTCCTATCATTTTATAGAAATACCGCTAAACATAGGGTATAAGCAACCTCTTTCTCGTAACTTTGAATTAAGAACTCAGGTTGGAGTATCCTATCTTTCGCTACTCAATAGAACCGGCAAGAAAGGAAACTTCATCACGCTGCGTCTAGATGATCTATCAAATTTGGATTTCAATACGAATCATATCGCAGCTAACTTAAAGTCTGGTCTATACTACCACAGACCGAGGGTAGCCATAGGACTAGAACCTATGATAGGCATGAATCTCACTAACCTTCAAAACAAATCAACCTCCGCTATACTAGATAAACCATACAGCTACGGAATTAATCTTACTACTAACTTTAAACTTTTCAACCAATGAGAAGATTAATAGTACTATATACCCTTATTGCCTTTGCATCTATGGCTATGGCACAGATCCTCGTACCTATGGGAAGCGGACTACCTGCAGCACCAGACAAATTTGCTTCATATCATAACGGGATAGCAGCAGTGTATGACGACCGTGACGGAAACATAGAATTACAAGTATGGAACGGTGACTTTTGGTACTCACTAGAAACTCCTAACCTTCCAAACACAGGATTGACAAGCAATGGAGAATTCAAAATAATAGATCTTTTAGCATACGACGATGCCCTCTATCTTGCTGTAGGCTATACGCATAAACTATCACCTAGTGCTCAAAATAGCATCCTGCGTTGGGAAAATAACACGTGGGAAAATGTCTCTACACCAATCATAGAAGAAAGCGTATCTCTAGATAAGCTTTTCATAGAAGATAACACCATAAAATGTATCGGTAAATTTAAAATCGATGCATCTAAGTACAACGTTACTAGACTAGTAGGTGCAGACTGGGTGGCTGAAGGCAATTTATTAACTCGAAATATTGAAGGGGATAATTTCAACAGTCTAGCTGTGACTAAAGACAAAATTTACGCTACAGGACGGTTTACTAATCCGTTAGCTGGCAGTGTTTCTCTTGCTTCTTGGAATGGTATTAAATGGGACGTTACAGAACTTCCACCATTCCTCAGTGAAAACATAGCTGTAGGCTCCTACGGTGGTGATGTAGTAGCTTATGGTACCTCTGCTTTTGAAACTGCACCAGTACAAATACTCACCTCTGGAACGTGGATGGACCTCTCCGCTGGATTAACAAATTATGAAGTTAACTCTATCGCTCAATTCGCAGAAGTAAAAGGAGATCTATTTGCTATTGGTAGCTTCACTCGTAAAAGTAATTCTATTACTACGAATTTAATGATGTACGATGGCACTTCATGGTCAGAAACCAATTTAAACTTGAGCAACATCGAACAGCTCCAGGCATATGAAGACGGGATAGTATTGTCAGGTGATTTTTCGGATAACTCTGATTTAAATAGTCTTGGTTTTATAGTCACCGACCGGGCACAAATTATTGCTAGAGTATATAATGACAAAAATGGTAACTGCCTCAAAGAATCGAACGAAGACTGGATCAAAGATTATCCTGTATTTCTAAAAGACAAAAATATATTCGCTCCCACGGGCGAAAACGGACAACTATACTTACAGATACCTAAAGATAGACACACCTTCAATGCTGGTGAAAAAGAGTACTTTTCTCCAACTTGCCCAGACATTACCTTAGATGTAAACGAATACAAAACGTACTATGGTGCAGCTTTAGGCGTCAGACAGATGCTAGGCATTACTGATGTGTCCATATTTATATCAGGCAATGAAAGTACAAACGCTGCTATTGGAGAAGATAAAAAAGCTACTCTCTGTATTCAAAATCTAGGAAGCCAACCTATCACCGATGCTACTCTGTCGCTAATAATAGGTGCTAGTTTCGACAATCTAACCACTGAGTTACCGTACGACAAGATTGATAACGGAGAAGCCACTTGGACTATTAGTTTAAACCAAGGAGAATCTATCTGTTTTGAAGTAGGTTTTAGCGTGCTAAACCAAACAGAACTTCAACTAATAGCAAGTGTAATCACACGAAAAGGGGTAGCAGATAGTGATGCATCCAATAATTCTTCTACCCTTACCTACAAAATAGGAAATAATATTCCGAATACAAAGCAGTGCATAAACGGAAGAACAATAGCACTTTATACTGAAATGCTTAAATATAAAGTAGGCATAAAAAACACAACTGGCCGGCTAGTAACCGGGCTTACAGTAATAGATGAACTCGATCCAGACATAGTCCTAAGTGCTAAGCTACAAAACATATATACGAGTCATGCTGAATATAACCCTGTCACACGAGTAGAGCCTTACATTAATGATAAGGGAGAGCGAATCAATAAGCTTATTACTACTTGGGAAAATATACGTATAGAACCAGCTAGTGAAACTACAGACGCGGGTACTGCTCATGTAGACTATCACCTTAATGTCCTTTCCTCCTTAATGACCGAAGGTATAGAAATTTGCAATACTGCTAAAATTTACTTCAAGCACGATGGCGGATACTATGACGAGCCTAAAACCACAAACCAAGTGTGCAGTAATGTGTCTGAGACATTGGTCATAGTGACGAGTGTAAAGACACCAACATCATTATCAGACATTATACTAGGACCTAATCCTGTAGAAGGCACATTGTTCATAGAAAACAAAGGCACGAAAAAGTATACTCTTCAGCTTGTAAATAGTTTGGGACAAAGTGTAGACCAGATTGAAGTAAGTGCATCATCAAATGCCTCTTTAAATGTACAGGATCTTAATGCTGGAATCTATATAGTATATGCCAACGGACTATTTGCTGAGAAAATAGTACTCCGCTAGACTCCTACGGCTAATGTAGCCACACTTAATTTTAATCCTTCTATTTCTAACAGAGCACCAGCACAAGCTTCCATAGTAGCTCCAGTAGTTATGACGTCATCCACCAGTAACACGTGTTTATTTTTAAAAACTTCTGGCTCTTTAACACAAAAAACTTCTTTGCTATTAATATAACGCTCATATCTGTTTTTTTTAGTCTGCGTACTATTATGCTTTTCACGTATCAATACGCCTTTTGATACAGGCTGACCCATTACTAAAGAAATGCCTTCCACAAGAAGGTCACACTGATTATAGCCTCTTAAGCGTTTCTTTTTAAGATGCAAAGGCACAGGCACCAGCAGGTCTATGCCACCAAAAAGAGAGCTCTTCACTAAGGTAGCACCCAATACTTCTCCCATAGTGATACCTAAAGCAGTATTACCCTTATACTTTACTTGATGGATAATAGATTTCACCGCAGTACTGCCAGTTAATTTATAATGAGCCGCTACATTCTCTAACTTTACTCTTCCCCAGAATTTACGTGCAAGAGAGTTATCCTCAAACATATTTTCTTCGTATTTCGGCAGAGTATACAGGCACAAGTCGCATACTTGGTCCTCTTGATGACTAATATATCCATCACAGCAGACACAGAGGTTCGGAAATAGCATCTGGCTTATGGCATTTAATAAATTACTCAATAGCAGTACAATTTAAGTCAAATACAAGACCTTTGCAAGTAAGTATGTTCGAAGAAAAAGAAAAAACTAGTATAGAAAGACTTGGGGAGTTTAAACTCATTGACCATCTTACTTCAGCCTTTGAAACTAGACACAAAGAAACTCTACTGGGTGTAGGTGATGATGCCGCCATCCTAAAGATCAATAACTCTACCCAATTAATCAGCACAGACATATTCATAGAGAATATTCACTTTGATATGATGTACTCCCCTCTAGTTCATATAGGATATAAGTGCATCACTGCCAGTATTAGTGACATATATGCTATGAATGCTCAGCCTAAACAAGTACTCGTGAGTATCGCCATAAGCAGTAAATATACCCTACAAGCCGCTGAGGAGCTTTATACAGGTATACGAGCTGCGTGTGAAAAATACGATATTGACTTAATAGGCGGAGATACCAGTAGCTCTGTGACAGGTATGGCCATCACTGTGACGGCTATAGGCTATGCAGATGAAGACAAAATAGTGAAAAGGTCGGGAGCTAAAGAAGGAGACCTTTTGTGCGTTTCAGGAGACTTAGGTGGCGCATATATAGGCCTTCAATTATTAGAGCGAGAGAAACAAGTATTCTTAGAAACTAAGGATATGCAGCCCGACTTAGAAGGAAAAGACTATGTAATCGGACGACAACTCAGACCAGAAGCTAGAAAAGATATTATTGATTTACTGGAAGACCTAGGCATAGTACCTACCAGTATGATAGACATTTCCGACGGTCTATCTAGTGAAGTATTTCATCTATGCAAGCAATCTAACATAGGCATGAAAATATATGAAGAAAAGCTGCCTATAGACCAGCAAACCTATGATACTGCTCTCGAATTTAATATACCACCTACCACCACAGCTATGAATGGAGGAGAAGACTACGAGCTACTATTCACCCTACCTCAAAGCCAGTATGACAAAATCAAAAACTCACTAGATATAAGTGTGATAGGGTATTGTACGGCTGCTCACGAAGGTAAAGAAATCATCACAAAATCTGGAAGTATGGTGCCTTTAGAAGCACAAGGGTGGGATACTCTAAGTACCCCCGAAGAATCTTCTACTACAGAAGATTAACTAATAGTCCGTCTAATTCTTCTGCGGTGTGATAGCCTGTTTTGTCATACACTTCTTTGCCACCTTTATATATTTTCACTAGTGGTATTGCATTTATCTTGAAATAATTAGAAACTTCTACACTCTTATCCGTATCTACTTTTAATATAGTCAACTTATCGCCGTGCTTCTTTTTCATAGCTTCTATATGCGGAGCCATCATCTTACACGGACCACACCATGTAGCATAAAAATCAACTAGCACCACTTTATTAGCCGCGATAACTTCGTTATAACTAGCCATAGTAAATTCCGTAGTCGGTTTGTTAAGGTCTACTTCTAAAGGTAGGCCTTTACTTCGCCAGTTTAGCACTCCTCCCTCTAGCTCGTATACAGTATATCCTAAAGTTTGTATAGCCGTTTTAGCTGTACTGCTTCTGTTTCCAGACTTACAGTAGACTAGTACGGGCTTACTTTTGTCTAAAAGGGTAATTTTGTCACCAAAACTAGCGTCTCTAACATTTACATTGTCTGCACCTTTTATGTGATTAGTAGCATATTCATCTGGAGTACGTACATCTAAAAGTGTTACTTCGCCGTTAGTTATCTTGGTCTGAAATTCTTGTGGGCTTATAGTCCCTCCGTTTGAGCTTCTTGCATCCTTTTGAGCTGATCCACAAGCTGCCAAAACAGCTATAAATGCCAATAATATTATGTTTTTTATTCCTTTCATTTCTTTGTGATTTCTATAACCTCTTCTATCGTTCTTCTATTGTTGCTTAATTTTGGCACCTTATGTTGCCCACCCAGTTTGTGTTTCTCTTTCATCCATTTATAAAACGTATTTTTCTCACAAATCAACACCTGAAGCGGCAAAAGTATCATATCTCCTTGCCTTTTTGCCTCGTAATCAGAGTTTAGTTTTTGCAGCTCCAAATCTAAAGTCATCTCAAAAAAACCAATATCATCCGGTTTCTTATTGAACTCTATGGCCCACTGATGCCTCGCCTTTTCCTTCCCATCTAAATAAACGGGTGCTGCGGTAAATTCTGACACAGTACAGCAACATACTTTCTGAGCACGAGTAATGGCTTGCTCTGCATTATGTACCATAAGCTCTTCACCACAAGCATTTATAAACGACTTTGTTCTCCCTGTAATTCTAATTCGATACGGATTTTTACTGGTAAATTCTATCGTGTCACCTATCATGTACCTCCATAATCCAGCATTGGTATTCAGCACTAGAGCATACGTGGTATTTAGTTCCACCTCGTCTAACCAGAGAACCTTAGCATCTTTTTTATCTAACTCATCCAAGGGTATAAATTCATAGAATATGCCATAATCAAGCATCAGTAACATGTCCTTGTCAGAGTGGTCTTGTATCCCAAAAAAGCCCTCTGAGGCGTTATATGTCTCTCTGTACGCTATCTGACCTCCAATAATCTCAGCAAACTGGTCTCTATACGGCTCAAAACTCACTCCTCCGTGGATGTATAACTCCAGGTTGGGCCAAACTTCTAGTACGGTACTTGCTCCTGTTTTTTCTAGTATTCCTTGAAGAAGAAGAAGGGTCCATGACGGCACGCCAGAGATGTTAGTTACATTCTCTTTGTAGGTACTCTCTATCATCTTTTGCATCTTGGTCTCCCACTCTGGCAACAAAGCAATATCTATACTAGGTGTCGCTAGATAGTTGGCAATAATCGGCATGTTATTCATCATCACCGCACTGAGATCTCCGTAATAGGAATTTTCTGCCAATGGATTTATCTGATGGCTACCTCCTATAATCAGTCCTTTACCTTGAAATACCTTTGCCTCCGGATTTTGGTGGTAATAGCAGGCAATCACATCTCTGCTGCCCATAAACTGACAGTCCTCTAAAGCGTCATAACTCACAGGTATAAACTTACTCTTTTCTGAAGTGGTGCCACTAGATTTAGCAAACCAATTAATCTCACCTGGCCAAAGCACACGATTCTCACCTTGCATAACCCGCTCTATATATGGCTTAAGCTCTTCATAATCTCTGAGTGGCACCTTCTCTTGAAACTCTTTTATAGACCCTACGCTTTTGAGTTTATGATCTTTGCCAAATGTTGTATTTCTAGCTTCTTGAAGTAGCTCTTTGAAAACTCTCTGCTGAACCTCTGCTCCATTCATATTATTATACACTATGGTTGGTATCCTTTTTTTTAGGTACCAAGACATGAAGGAATTAACAAACGCTAGCATATCTGTATATCTAATAGCTAAGGTACACTATAAAATCTCTTACCAGTGAGAAACTCTTCTCATAATAAGGACCTAGCTTCAGATTATCAGCATTATCCGCAGGTATATGATAATGAGTATACTCGCCCATCAGATAGATAAAAAAGGCTGGAACACCAGCCTCCGAAAAAAAGTAATGGTCACTATTAGCTGCCTTTCCTCTTGCTTTAATTTTAGGTAGGTACTGCTTTTCGTCATTTATCTTTTTCAACACTGCAAACTCATCTGGAAACACCGTGGCATTTACAATAGTAGCACCTCCGTCTCCACTACCCATAAGATCCATATTAAATACAAACCTGGTTTTCTGCAGCGGAAAAAGTGGATGCTGCACATAGTACTGTGAACCTACTAGGCCAGCCTCTTCTGCACCAAAGGCTATAAAAGCTATCGTGTACTTCTGAGGGTTCTCCACAAAAAACGAGGCTATGTCTAGCATTAAAGCAATGCCACTAGCATTGTCATTGGCGCCATAAAAGATAGCCTCCCCCATTTTGCCCAAGTGATCATAGTGACCGCAAATTATAACCACACTATCTGGAAACATAGTGCCTTCCACATAACCTATGACATTTTGCGTCTTATAATCACGCATCAACTCCGCTTCCACTTCTATAGTTATACACTTAGCATACGGATCAAATGAAGATTCTAATAGCCACAACTGAGTCCCTTTCTCTTGACTACGCCCCACACTCCAAGTGAGTGATGTCTTTAACAGTATCAAAGGTCTATCAGCATATGTAACAATAATATCATCTATCACTTTAGCTAGGTAAGGATTACCCTCAGAAATCGCGGGTATCACAGGTATGTAGCCCTTTTTATATGCCTTTCGAAGTTTTTTGTGAATTTTGGATAATTTCAGCATTTTAGGAGAAACATAAAACAACTTAAACTTACCTGAGACATCTCCACTGGTGGTAGAAACCAGATAATCTACACCCGATATCAATACACTATCGTCTAAAGCTACTTTAGACGTATTTATAGTATTAACATTAAGATAAAAAGGCTGTTCATAGGAATCCCCAAAACTCTTTAAACCCAAGGACGTATACTGCGTGCTTATATAATTTGCCGCTTTTTGAGCTCCATTATTGATATAACCACGACCCGCCATTTCTTCGGAACACAGCTCTTCTATGACACTACTCGCACGATTTCTGTCTTGACCAGACGCCTGAGAATGAGTCAAAAATGCTAATAGGATGAGTAAGTTTCGTATTGTATTAATCATTAGATTTGCGAAACTAAAACAAAAAAAACGATGAGGTTACGCAATCTTTCTAAAAACTTTTTGGGGCTTGCTGCAAACAGCTCAGAAAAAGTCAAAAATAAGTTGCACCTGTTTTTAATCCTGCACTGAAAGTAGCCACTACAAAGCGTAAAACTGCATTAATAGTAAGTTAAAACCCTTGCAAAAAAGGCTTAGTCAATACAAAAAACATCGAGACAAAGAAGCATAAATGAACACATTACTTATTCTCGAAATTACGAGTGTACTTCTCAATATAACTTTTCTATTTTTACTGATAAAAGAAAAAAAAGTCTGTTGGGTATATGGAGTTTTAGGATCGCTCATAGGAACCTATGTCGTATACTCCCAAAACTTGTATTCTGAGTCTTTATTATACGTTTTTTATACCCTAGTAGGCGTCTACGCATGGTTTGTATGGCATAAGCAGGATGGAGAAGTTTTCATTGTCAAGCGTATACAGCGTAAGCACTTTTTTTTTATTTTAATATCAGGCATTGTCTTATCCATAGGCTTAGGATATAGTATGAGTAAAACGGACGCATCAAAACCTTATCTAGACGCATTGAGTACTATTTTCGGTGTTTTTGCTACGTTTTTAGAAATCCATAAATACTACCTTGCTTGGTTTTTTTGGATTATACTTAACTTATATTCTTTGTGGCTTTACGGGTCGAGTGGGCTTTACTTCTATGCCGGGCAGATGATCATCTACTCTGGTATGTCTGCCTTTGGCTTGATGAATTGGCGAAAAAAACTGCTTCCAAAAGTTTCGTAGTTACACTCAGCTTTTCTTAAGCTCTTGGAGCTTAATACTATCCAAACCAGCGTCATTATTCTGACTCAGCGTCAAAAGAACTAATTGAAATACTAGAAATTTTTAGTCTTATGTTGCTTGACATCCTTAGTGTCATTGGCTCCCAAAACGTACTCTTCTGCTGCCGGCATTCTCAATTATTTACCATTTGCTTCAACCCAATCAATTGAAAGAACATACGTATCATATACCACGCTATCGACTCCCTCTAAGCACTAACTATATAATCACTGCCCAAATATAAATATCCCTCAGCCAGCTGTATTTTAATCTCATTCTCTCTGCGTATGTATGAAATAGGTGCCGCTGCAGCCACAGTTATTATTGTAAGTCCTTCATCCCACGTATACTATAATACTCTTGACGGTCCTTTAGGCACTAGTCCATTGGTGTGCGTGTAAAAATATTCTCATATGCTCTTTCTAAAAAAGAGGACAGCTCAGCTGAAGGTGCGTCTTCTCCCTTAATGCAAGCGTAATTTATACCAAAATAGCTTTCAATTGCCGCATATAAATCGTTTTTTACTCGATTTACTTATACGCCACTTAAAAGCTAAATTGGTATTACTCCTCTACTATTACCACAGATTTTTCCTTTGGTAATAACTCGATTAAAGCTATTTTCTCTGCATATTCCTTAAGATTTACAAGCCCTATTTCAAAATCACTACCTACCATTCCATCTATAAAATAATTTAAAATTGTCATAGGATAGGACAGCTCTGAAATCATCACCCACTCGACTTCTGTAGTACCTGACTTAGAGGCAAATGTGAAATAACCGCTATTCGTACTCTGGCCGAAAGAAAAGGTTAAATCCAGACGCTCACCATACTTTACAGCATACATAGTCATAGAACCTTTGCCTACGTCATCATTATCAGACTCCCACTTATATCCGTAACTCTTGTCACCTACGCTGCCATTGTGTGTCCTTTTTTGACTCGGGTCCTTCTGATACCACGCATCCCATTTTTCCCAATTCTCAAAAACAACCACCTGATTATAAACTGTCTCTACAGGTGCTTCTATCTTGATACTTCTTCGCACTTCTTTAGTGCTCGGTGCAAAGAGTGCTGCTAATAGCCCCGCTACTAACATTATCAATAAAAAATATACTATTCCTTTTCCCAGGTTCATATTTACTCTAGTGAATGATTAGTTACAAAAATACGAGAACTACTTTATATCCACAGTCAAAAAGCCGATATCCTATTTCACTAAAACTCGCTAAGAATTATACATTTGCACAAACACACAAAAGAGAGTATATGAAAAATATCACCTTATCATTCGCTATTGTTTTTGCCTTACTTTTAGGGGCGTGTAATTCAGCTCCTGAAAAAACACAAAGAGAAAATATAGAAATAGAAGAAACTCGAACAGTAGTCGTTCAAGACACATTAAAATCAACAATACAAACAAATAACACAAAAATGGAAAACGGAATTTATGCCAAAATGAACACTTCGAAGGGAGAAATTACTTTGAAATTAGAAATGGAAAAAACGCCTCTTACTGTAGCCAACTTTGTTGGTCTTGCTGAAGGGAAAATATCCAATAACGCTAAGGAGGCAGGCACTCCTTACTATGATGGTCTAGTCTTTCACAGAGTGATCCCCAACTTCATGATACAAGGTGGAGATCCAGACGGTGTAGGATCTGGCGGACCAGGTTACTCGTTCAAAGATGAGTTTCACCCAGACTTAAAGCATACAGGACCAGGTATTCTAAGTATGGCAAATGCCGGACCAGGCACTAACGGCAGCCAATTCTTCATTACGCACGTAGAAACATCTTGGCTAGACGGTAAGCACAGTGTTTTCGGTCACGTAGTGGAAGGAATGGATGTAGTAAATATGATAGAAGGCGGTGACCTAATGGGTACTGTAGAAATCATCCGCGTAGGAGACGCTGCAGAGGCTTTTGATGCGGCTAAAACTTTTGCAGATTTAAAATAATGAAAACCGTAGATTCTTATAGTTTTAGTGCGAAACGTGCACTGATTCGCGTTGATTTCAATGTGCCGCTTAATGGCGATTTTGAAATAACTGATGATAGCCGTATGACCGCTGCTATACCTACTATTAAAAAGATACTAGCAGATGGTGGATCTGTAGTGCTAATGTCTCATCTTGGTAGGCCTAAAAGCGGCCCAGAGGAGAAGTACTCGCTCAAGCACTTGGTGCCTCACTTAGAGAAACTCACAGGCGTGCCTGTGGTATTTTCTGATGACTGTATCAGTGAAAAAGCTGCAGAAACAAGCAGAAACTTGCCTGCTGGAAGTATACACTTACTAGAGAATCTACGTTTTTACAAAGAGGAAACTGTTGGAGATGCCGCTTTTGCAGCATCGCTAGCTAAGCATGGCGATATTTATGTGAATGATGCTTTTGGCACCGCACACAGAGCACACGCCAGCACAGCTATAGTAGCTGGCTCATTTACAGATAAATGTTTTGGCTTCTTAATGGCTAAAGAAGTAGCCAACGCCAAGAAGCTTATGAGTAGTCCTGAACGACCATTTACTAGTATAGTAGGTGGTGCTAAGGTGAGCGACAAGATACTCATCATAGAGAACCTACTCAATATAGCAGACCACATCATCATAGGTGGTGGTATGGCGTACACATTCTCTGTGGCTCAAGGTGGCACTATTGGTGACTCCCTTTTCGAAGCGGATAGAGTAGAAAAATGTGCCGAAATACTAAAAAAAGCCGCTGCTAAAGGAGTGCAAATACACTTGCCTGCTGATAATGTATGTGCAGATGCTTTTAGTAATGAAGCAAACCAACAAGCCTGTGACAGCGGAACCATACCTGATGGATGGATGGGGCTAGACATAGGAGAAAAGGCTATAGCGGCCTTCTCTGACGTGCTACTGAAGTCTAAGACCATACTGTGGAATGGACCGATGGGTGTGTTTGAAATGCCAAGCTACGAAAAAGGAACAAAAGCAGTTGCTCAAGCAGTAGCTGATGCTACCAAAACTGGTGCATTCTCACTCATAGGTGGTGGAGACAGCAGTGCTGCTGTAAAGAAGTTTGGCTACACTGATGACGTAAGTTACGTATCTACCGGTGGTGGTGCTTTACTCGAGTTTTTTGAAGGTAAAGAATTGCCAGGAATAGTGGCTGTAGAAGGGTAAAAAAATAGTTCGTGAGGACACGAACGAATACGAAAAAGCTTCTTTTTTTTAAAAATGTAAAACGGAATCTCTAACGAGGTTTCGTTTTTTTATTGGTATTTAACAAATGCATAAGGGTATGTAGCATTTTGTCATGTTGTTGATCCTCTTTAGGAAAGAGCTTAAGGAATGTATAATTTAGCGTGAATTATGATCAACCGAAAAGTTCGAATTAATAATCCTTGTCCTATGACCTGGAAGGAGATGGACAAAATTGACAATTCTACCAGTAGGTACTGTAATGAGTGCTCAGTAGATCTTGTAGATTTTACTTCTATGAGTGATGATGAAATGGTTGCACATCTATCTACACGAAGAACAGAAAAAGTGTGCGTAAGAATGTATGCTGCCGATGCTCTTGCAAACCCTAGCAGGAGTCAGAAATTCTTTCTCAACGGGTATAAAAAGATTAAATCTAGCCAAATCAATCGACATCTTAAAGCCGCGATACTAGTAGTCTTTAGCTCAGTGCTACTCACTGCTTGCGGAGGTGGGGAGGATGTCCGTCCGCCGTGTAGAACTGAATTAGTGCCAGACACTACAACTGTAGAACCAATAGATAGTGTTGAAGTTGTACTCTGTGATTAGTAGCTATTAGCTAAGTATTTGGTGGTACTTTACTTGAGTTTTTTGAAAGTAAAGAATTGCCAGGGATTGTAGCTGTGCAGGGTTAGTAAAACCAGCCCTTAAGCGTGTAACAGTAGAATAAAAAACAGAGATTTTTATTGTCAATTCTTTTCTTAATATTTTTTGACCTTAGAGGTACTCGAACGATATAATTATTCACCGTTCATATAGCACTCTATGCCCTAATCCCCTTTCTCCTATCACTTCTGAAATGGTCTTATTGCTGAGTTTGCTATCTAACCAGCTTATCACATCAAAATAGAAAAATGGTCGCTGTTCAAATTTATCTTGAGCTACTATATAAAGAGCATCTCTGAGGTTATACAGTTCATTTTTTACATTTGCTTCTGGGAGTCTTGCACAGATTCGCAGGAAGTTCATTATCTCCTTCTGAAATGCATTCAGCTGTTTATTCCTTGCTAAATAACCATATACACTTCGTATGTTTTCATAGATATAAGCATCCTCTCTCAGTTCAAACAATGCTGTTAGTTTCAATATTCTAGCAAATATTTGTAAGTCTGTTCTGCCAGTAGTTGCCTTAGCAAATATGATTTTATCCAAGTACTGTATGCATTTATGGTGATCTCCACTACCAAAATACGCACATGCCGCTTTATAATTAGTCCCATTGACAAAGGCAGTGTCTAGTTGACGGCTATGTTCCTCCATATACGACCGCCGTGACTCTAGCTCTAATATCGCTCCAGCAAAATTTCCATTTATTATATACCAGTTTAGTGTGTGCGTGAGCATGTACTTGAAGTGAATAACCCTGAGCAGATTTATGTTTTGTAAGCTCGGCCGCATAACTATCGCATTAAACTCCTCAATCACGGATTTATACTTTTCGCTTGCGTTCAGCCTAAATAAGCAGAGCAGCTGATAGTTAAGTAGCTTTAAGTAGACCTCCTCGTAATAGGAATCTAATTTCTCCTTTTTATAAATATGAATTAGCGTAGTAGCATACTTATAGGCCAGTACAAAATCTCGCTGTATATAGTGGTATTGATAGAGTATCCGAGTATATACTATCTTGTCATAAAGTGATAGATCTACGTACTTAATATCACATAGCACTCCTTTAGTCTGAGTCTCTATTTGTCTGTATTCCGTTATGTCTTTGCTAAACCTTTTGGTTAGATAAAATTTCCTTAGATAGAGATACTCTCGCTTTAGCGAAGCGGTAAAAGGCTGTACCTCATGGCTAAACATGTACTGATCCTTATCTTCTGCATCCCCTACTATTTCATGATAATAGGATTCTTCATCTACCAATACAGCTTCGCTCAGTATACCATTACTCTCTTTATAGACCATCGCCTTAGCACGCCACTTCTCTGCTTGCTTACTCAGGTTCATTCCTTTTAGAATAGAGTAGTTTTTCAGCATAGACCGGTACACATCAAAAGGAGTTTCTTTTTGAAGCGTTTTTAGTTGGTTTAGGATTTTGGTATATAACTCTTTTTGTACGTTAGCTCGCTGACTTGGATGAATAGACGCTATACTATTTCTAATGCTTTTATAGTCTGATCCCTTATTATTAACTAGGGCAAAGTATAACTGTACATACAGATAGTTACTGTACGGAGAATGTGACCATTTACGGGATAAAAAAAGCCGTTGAGACTTATTCATCGCCACTATCAACTCTACAAGACCACTTTCTTCTTTATGTACCATCATTACTATTTTTTAATATATTGACCATCAGAATTTTACTATAAAAACACGCATTTATAAATCGTAAATATAATGAAATAATTTATATTGAAATTCCTTTTAAATGATGCTATTCGCAACTTTATTATGTTAAAAACCAGATCAGTCATCACGGGCTCAGGACACTACCTACCTGCTCAGCATATCAAAAACAGTCATTTTGAGAAGAACACGTTTCACAATGAAGACGGCACATTGTTCCAAGCTAGCAATACAGAGATCATTCAAAAGTTTCATACTATCACGGGAATAAAAGAGCGTAGGTACCTAGAGGACAACCTATTATCCTCAGACATGGCTGCGATAGCGGCTGAAAAAGCTATTTTAGATTCAGGAATAGACAGAGAATCAATAGATCAGATAATTCTCGCACATAATTTTGGAGATATCCAACCGGGCAAATCAACTCCCGAAATGATGCCTAGCCTAGGTGCTAAGGTTAAAAACAAGCTAAAGATTACCAATCCCAATTGCGTCTGTTATGATATCATCTTTGGTTGTCCGGGATGGGTACAGGCTATGATACAGGCAGATGTGTATATCAAAAGCGGCTATGCCAAGACATGCTTAGTAATAGGTACAGAAAGTCTATCAAGAATGGTAGACCCTGCGGATAGAGATGCTATGATTTTTGCTGATGGTGCCGGTGCAGCGATAGTGACAGCCGTAGAGTCTGAAGAGGAAATAGGAATCATAAACCATAGTAGCGTGACCCACGCAGCACAAGACCTCAACTACCTAAACATGGGAGCTAGCTACAAAAAAGATGAGGACGAAAAGCTATATATCAAAATGAATGGTAGAAAAATATATAACTATGCTCTTATAGAAGTGCCAAAAGCTATAAAATCGTGTTTGGATAAAGACAATATTACAATAGACGACATTGGTAAGATTCTGATACACCAAGCTAACGAAAAAATGGATGTAGCTATAGGCAATAGGTTGTACTCCCTTTATGGCCAAGATGAAATGCCACAAAAAAAAATGCCTATGATTATTGATAAAATGGGGAATAACTCGGTGGCTACTGTACCTATTCTTTACGATATGATAGACAAAGGGGTTTTGCCTAGCCACTCTTTCTCCCCAAATGAACTTATCGTAATGGCATCTGTTGGTGCTGGTATGAGTATCAACGCATTCACTTACAGACGACCATAACAAGAAACTATGAACGATACATTTGGCATACACGATATAGCCTTTAAGGCACCTTCACTATATCTGCCCATCGAAGATCTAGCCATAGCAAGGGATATAGATCCTGCCAAACTTATACACGGACTAGGTCTTAAAAAAATGTCAGTATGTGACGTAGATGAAGATATTATAACACTGGCTGCCAGTTCTGTAATACAACTTTTAGACCAAAACCCAGATCTAAAACCAACTGATATAGGGCGGATATATGTAGGTACAGAGAGCAGTATAGATGGGTCAAAACCAATAGGCACTTACGTCCATGGACTGGTACAGCAATATTTTGATTCTAAAGGAAAAGATACCACAGGTATAAATCACATCGATGTGGTGGACATGACCTTTGCTTGCATAGGAGCAGTAGACGCCGTGCATAACTCGCTATACTACCTGTATGCTAACCCAGACAAGGTAGCCATAGTAGTAGCCGCTGACATAGCAAACTATGACCTAGACTCGCCAGGAGAATATACACAAGGTGCAGGCGCCGTAGCCGTTCTGTTATCCAAAAACCCTTCTTTAGTGTCGATACCTGACAAATGGGGTATTTCGGTGAAAAATGAGCACGACTTTTTCAAACCAATCCGGTATCAAAAAGTAAGTGGAGAAATACTAGAGATACATGACGAGAAACCCATATTTGACGGCCAACTGTCTAACACAGTATATCAAAATAGAATAACAGAGGCTTGGGAACATTTCCGTTCAGATGAACTCATAGAAAAGTATGATCAGCTTATTTTCCACTTGCCATACGCATACCACGGAAGAAGAATAATAACACCTCTGCTACAGCAAGAATTAGAAACGGAAGGCACTTTTGACGCTATCTGTGCGGAGAATGATATAGACCCTAATGATGAGCAGGTCTCACGTCTTTTTTCTAAAACGCCCTATTATAAAAACTGGGTAAAGGCTACCATAGCAGAAGGAGATAAGCTGTCGTCAGATATGGGAAATCTATATACGGCTAGCATCTTTTTAAGTCTGGTAAGCTACTGCCTCTCAGATACTGCACAAACAGACAAAGAGTTACTGTTCTTTGCGTATGGAAGCGGTTCTAAGGCTAAAGTATTTACAGGTAAGGTTCAGCCCCAATGCAAAGAAAAGTCATCGTGTTGGGACATAGCTAGACATCTTGAGGGTCGGATAAAAATAACTTTTGACGAGTATATCGCATTGCGAAAAAAAGAACTCAAAGCACCTTTAGCGAATTCAAACACTATTGCACAAGAGTCTTCCGGAATTTCCGCTACCAATAAGTTTGAGCGAACCTACACACTGAAAAAATAAGTTAACTGCTACAGATTTTGCGGTTAAAATTCGTAACTGTACTTTAAGAGATGCTCGCTAATAGTTAGGTTCGGATACAAATTCGTAGGCAAAAATGTAACGAGCATTGACAACTAATTGGTGACATAAGATATAAATCTTATGATGTTGAGTGACTTAGTTCGTATAAGAACTATTCTGCTTATTTAATGACGTCACAATTACCGTACCGGCCAGAATCTTTAACACAGCTCCTGGCAATATTTCTACAGCCGTTTGTAGTGCCATAACATACGAACCGCTATGCCAAACTATTCCTACTACACCCACTAGTATAATGACTACATGTATTTGTGAGAAAAAACGTACTGCAGGTAAAAAACCTGAATACTCTGGCGATGGGATCACCGCCGCTAAGACAAAACCTGCAAAAAATCCCAATGGCCAAGAACTGAAATAGTCCCAGCCTGCTCCTCCGTTGAAAACGGGAACTCCTACAATGCCTAAAGAAAGATAAAGGGCTATTAATACAAACTTCCACAATCTAGGTAAATAAAAATATGCCAATCCAAGAAATAGTGTCTGCAGGGTAAATGAAACTGTTCCTCCTAAGTCTAAGTCTATTTTGGCTCCGAGAATAACTAGCAATAAAAAAGCACCCGCTACTAGCGAGTGCTTTCCCTTTAATCTCTTATTCCAACTATTTCTGAGCATCAGCATAAGCAAATACCTTTTTCAAAATATCCGTAGTACGAGCTATAGGATTCGCTCGTATTTTGTCTTCTTCTAGTTTTACCTGGCTAAATAACGCTGTCATTGCCTTATCCGTAACATATTCGTTTAAGTCTGTTTTTACACTCTTGCCCATTACTGTATTATACGCACCCGTCACTTTAGTCCACGGTTTATTGATGTTTACCTTATCCAAAGACCTTTTTATCACTGGCTGAAATTTGCTTTTTAAACTGCTTGACGTAGCTCTTTGTAAATAAGCAGTTCCTGCACCTTCTCCCCCAGTTACTATACCTATAGCATCACTTATGCTCATAGACGTAATGGCATTGATAAAGATAGGCTTCGCTTCTGCCATTGCATTTTCTGCTCCAGCATTCATAGCTACTTCTACCTTTGTCAGGTATGGTCCGGCTAGTGCATTCGTTATAGGATTGGACTTTATTTTTGCTACAGCATTCTGTACTTCAGCAGGCATTAGTATTTTATACGATGCGTTTTTTAAAAAGCCATCTTTCTTCCCTAGAAATGAAGTTCCATTAGTCACCCCTTTTGCCAAGGCTTGTTTTAGACCAGAAGCCGCCTCACCTTGTGTGATTCCTGCTAATCCACCACCAGCTGTACCTGAATTTATCACATCCAAAATCTCATCACACGATGACATGGAGAATACGACTAGGAATGCTAAAGTTAATTTTTTCATATTATATTTTCTTATTATTAATGCTTAGAAAGCGTCAAAAGTAGTGCCTCAAACTTAGGGCTGCAGAAAACTTTCGTAAATTACATCCATAATATTGGTTCTTACTCCATCTCTTATGAGCTTTTTATTCTCCTGAGTAGGGTATACTCTATTACTTAAAAAAACATAAATAAGGTCATACTGAGGGTCCGCCCATACCATAGTGCCAGTAAAACCTGTATGTCCAAAACATTTAGCAGACGCCAAGTCAGATGCGGGGTTTCCCCTACTTCTATTCATCTCGGGCTTATCCCATCCTATCCCTCTTCGAGAGTCAGAAGACTGTTTTGCAGTAAATGTTTCAATAGTCGATTTCTTTAAATATCGTACATCGTTATATATGCCTCCATTTAAGAGCATCTGAACTAGAGCAGCTAGAGACTCCGCGTTACCAAATAGCCCTGCATGACCAGAAACTCCGCCTAACATAGCAGCCCCAGGATCATGTACCGTGCCGTGTACCAAGCCCTTTCTCATATCTGGGCTCAATGAAGTGGGTACTATTTCTGTTAAGTCAAACTTATCTAAAGGTAAAAATGTAAGTCTATCTATACCCATTGGCTCGTAATATAAAGTATTTACGAGGTCTTGGAAATCCGTGCCGGTTACTCGCTCTATAAGTTCCTTCATGAGTATCATTCCCAAGTCACTATACTTATACTTACCTACTGCAGAGATCTCAGAATCATAAATCCGCTCTAGAATACGACTCTTGTAAGTGTCTAATATAAATAAATTGTTCCCCACATCTATGGTATGTGTCTCCTTAGCTACACTCGAGTATACAGAATCATAGATAGTAATGTCTTCAGTGGTTTCCTTATAGAAGGGTATCCAATCTTTTAAACCAGCTTTGTGCTCCAGCACATTTTTAATAGTCATATTAGACTTATTGGTTCCTTCTAATTCTGGAAGATGCTTTGCCATCTTATCGTCTATAGATAGACGACCGTCTTCTACCAGTTTCATAATAGTCAGCGTAGTAGCCGCTACTTTAGTGATAGACGCTAAATCATATAGATCCGAGTTTTTTACTACTTGTTCACTATTAAAGGTATGTTTTCCGAAACTCTTATTGTATACTATTCTACCACTTTTAGCTACAAGCACTTGGCATCCTGGAGTAGCACCACTTCTCACAGCTCTATTTGCTATATCCTCTATTTTGTCTAGTTTGGTACTAGACATGCCTACCTCTTCCGGTATTCCATCACTGAGCTCACTTATAGGGAGCGTAGTAACACCCATATTTATGATGTACTCAGAACCTACAGTGACTGGCAAAGTACCATTCACACCTATGACACCAAATATAGCTTGAGCTGCTTTTATATGATGAGCATCTTGGTCCTCGTATGCTAGGAGCATCGTTTTTTGATTGTTAAACTTCTTAAGATTGTATGGATTCCCAAAGTTAACTACTACTATATTCTCAGTGGCAGTTAATCCATTAATGAAAGCAGCGGTCTCACTGGTCACTCCATAATTCGGAGGGTACTTACTCATTGTATGTAGCGAAACTACTGTATAATCATAGGTTGATATTTTCTGCTTTAGTTCCGCAAATTGAGCTGCACTAGCATCCTTGCTTGTGCTCACTGCAGTCACATTACCCAAAGACACAAGTTCGCTCTGAAACTTAGTCTTATTTCCATTTCCTATAGCTATAGAAAGTACGCGTTTGTTTTCTGTAGGACGAAATGGTAGAAGGAGCTTTTCATCTTTAACTAAGCACAATTCTTGTTCCACTAATTGATAGTTTACATGTTTTGCTGTAGTGCTATTCAGGTCTTTCTCTATGTTGTACTCATTTAATGTTTGAAAATCATGCAAGCCCATAGCGTGCTTATAATTTAATATTTTGAGTACCTTACTCCACACGTAATCTTCACTTAATCTGCCGCTTGACATAGCCTGCCTCATCAGTCGTTTAGCTTTAGGGATATCTCCTGGAGAAAGTAGGATATCGTTTCCTGCCATCAGAGCCTTTAGTTCTAGCTCTCCATCAGGATGATACTTAGCCACTCCTTGCATATTAAGTGCATCTGTAAAAGACAAGCCAGTGAAACCCATATCCCGTCTTAAAATGCCGTTTATGGCTTTATCAGATATACTCATAGCTATATTCTTTCGGCTATCTATGGCTGGTATATATAAGTGAGCTGTCATCACGCTCATTACTCCTTGGCTGGTGAGGTATTGGAACGGTTTAAACTCTACTTCCCTAAGTCGTTTCATACTGTGATTTATAACGGGAAGATCTTTGTGCGAGTCCACATCTGTATCACCGTGACCAGGAAAGTGTTTAGCACAAGCTATAATTCCCGCATCCTGCATCCCGCTGGCGTACGCCCATCCTTTAACTGAGACATTATCAGGGTCCTCTCCAAATGACCTATAATTAATAACTGGATTATTCGGATTATTATTTACATCTATCACTGGGGCAAAATTTACATGAATCCCCATTCTCTTGCATTGTCGGCCTATTTCTTTGCCCATTTCATATATTACTCCCTCATTTTGTATACTACCCAAACCTAATTGGTATGGATACGAGATAGTATTAGACAGACGCATAGCTAGTCCCCATTCCCCGTCTATAGCTACCAGCATTTTTGTCTTAGACATCGCTTGGTATTTATTAGTGAGTTGTACCTGTTGGGTAGGGTTTCCTTTAAAAAAAATTACACCACCCACTTGATGGTCTTCTATTAATTTCTCGACTGAAGCTAGATGTTGTGCTCCGTAGGTGGGCCTTACCTCTATCATAAAAAGCTGTGAAAGACGCTCATCTACACTCATAGAGTCAAAGGTGTTTTGAGCCCAAGTGCTGCTTTGCCTATTGGGCACATTAGTAGGTGGGGCAAAAAGTGCCGAAGAGGAAAGTAGAAATAGAAGTATGGCTGTGTACTTAAGCATTTTTATGATGTGTAGGCCAATTAGTGTACCTGAGCACAAAATAGATTATAAATGCCTGAAAATCAGCAAAGAAGTCACACTTACTTATAAACGTAAGTGTGTGGTAAACAGTACAGATAGTTTTTAAGCTAACTGAGGATTACCCAGCTTTCTTAAAAACACCAAGTGAGAAATAAAAGCTTCTCGCAGAGTATTAAATTCTTGATAGTTGATACCGTGCTTGGTAGCTGTCTGCTTCACTATATCATACAATTTGGGGTAGTGAGCGTGAGATACATTGGGAAACAAGTGATGGATCACCTGATAATTTAAACCTCCGCAATACCACGTAAGTGCTTTATTCTTGACAGCAAAATCAAAGGTATTATGAATCTGATGCACTGTCCACTCATCTTCAGAAGTACCTGTAAACTTATCATGATTTGATAAATCAAACTTGTCTACAACGTGTGCTAATGAAAATATAACTGCGAGTATCCACCCTGCAATAAACTCTACTACAAAGGCTCCTATTAACACTTGCCAAAAAGCAAAGTCCAAGAATACCATCGGAATCACAATCATATAGGTAAGAAATACGATTTTGAAGATTACCATCTCGCCGTACTCTTTTACTATTTGCATCCCTTTTGCCTTATTTAGGCCTTTTCTTCTGTATTCAGCATATTTGGTGAAATCAGCAAAGAACCAACCCAATGTAAGAAATCCATAAAATAAGGCCCAATACACATGCTGGAATTTATGTATCTTGTTTCTTGGTGCATCTTTGGTGAAACGAAATAGCCCTTTACCATGAACATCTTCATCGTGCTCATAAATGTTAGTGTAAGTATGATGCAGGCGATTGTGCTGGTTTATCCAGTTACTAGAACTTACACCTAAAATATCTGCGGTATGACCGAAAATCTTGTTTACAGTCTTGTTTTTTGAAAATGACCCGTGATTAGCATCGTGCATGAGGCCCATTCCTATACCTGCCTTAGCCAGCCCCATAATCACACAGAGTGCTAGTACGGACCAGATAGATAATCCTAAAAAAAGAATGGCTAAGTAAGCTCCAAAGAAACTAGTTAGTAAAATAACTGCTTTCACCTTCACTGAAGGCGTAGCAAATTTCGAGATTTTGGACTCCCTAAAGTACATCTCTACGTTTGTTCTAAGCTCACGACTAAAATCAGTGGCTGACTTGAATTTTGGTAAAACTATGTTTGGCATTTGGTGCAAAGGTATATTAATTTAAGAAAACGATTTTTCTCGGTCTTATTACCGAATACCAGTTAAACCCCTGCAATCTGCTTTTGTTTTCCGGAAATTTTTCTATTGGATAGAAAGCAGCCTTTGGCTTGTTCTTAAACACAATAGTACGTATACGATTACCCGTATCAATATTGATAGTCATCATACCGCATATCACGTCATTCACTCCAGAATATTTAGCACTGTCCTCTAGGGCGTAATAAACACTCTGTCCATTACCATCTACATCCACTTTATAAATTTTTCCGTTAATAAAAAACGCTTCTAAATGCTTCCCTTTTATCTGATTATATAGCCTATTAGCGTCTCGCTCTATCACATAACCGTTTCGATAGGCCTTTAAACGCTCGATTCCATCTTTATTTCTAAACACCAGTATGGTATCTCCTGTTATCTGATTGCTGTCTGCCCATAGTATGGGATTAGTATAAAAGCCGATGGTACTATCCGTAAAATTATACTCCATAGAGTCTGAAACCGCCTGCATATCAGACTTATATAGTTTTACAGACCGGTAAGCTATTAATCGCCTTTTTTTACCCTCCAACGTATCGGCTAAATCTATAAAAGTATCTGCTCTAAAGTACAGGGAGTCTCCATCCATGTCTTTAATAGCACGGGGACTGCCTGTTATCATAGTACTCTTTTCTAACCTCTGATACCTGCCGTAATCTCCATATATAGCGACTTTCTCAGAAGTGTCTATCATAGATATATTGCCAAAAGCTTCACCAAAACCCGTAGTACGATGATACATCATACTGTCAGCAGTAAGCTTATTACTTTCTCCTTCTATATATGCACCTTTACTAAACTGAGAGGTCTCCTTCTCGGTGTTATACCACCCGTACTGGCAGTAGATGGTATTTTCTTCTGAGCGAATGTACGTAGGTCCTAAAAAAGTAGCCACTTTTGATTTTGTGTTGTACTTCAGTGTATCGCTCTCCATAGTATAATCAGGATTAGCAAGTTGCACACTGTCCTTAAAAAAAAACTCTTTACTCCTACTGAAGTATGTACCTCTCTTACTATAGAGTCTGTCCTCGCCATTTATGATGTTTCCACCAGTGGTATAAAAGCCTACTTTATCCACCATATTGTAGTTTAACTGATCCGTAGTAAGGGTCATCTTACCATCTGTAAGCCTTACGTCTTTGCTTACTTTGGCTAGTCGCGTGTCCCCATCATATTCTAAGTACTTTCCCCACAAGTCTAGTGTATCTCTCTGTCGGATGTATATATCACCGAAAGCTTCTATCTTGTTTACGTCCTCATAAAAACGAGCACTATCGCAGTCCATAAGCATACTGCCTTGTTTAAAACGTACATTTCCTCTACAGAGTTGGTATCTCCCTACCTCTTGATTATAAATAAGCTCATCAGCACTTAGTATTTCTATCTTAGACTTTTTTGCTACATCATTATTCTGGCTTAAAACAGAAAGGCAAAAAAGGGTCATTACGTATGTTAAAAAGTGTTTAACCATATAAAATCAAGGCAAAATTAGTCGTATCCTTTATGTTTGTTCTTTAATAAAAGACAAACATCGTGCTGCAAAAGCTAAAGTCCTTCATATCAGAACACCAACTATTGGAAAAATCAGACCAAGTAGCTCTAGCCATCAGCGGAGGGAAAGATTCTGTATTTGCTGCTCACATGCTATCTGCATTAGAAATCCCTTTTGTAATGGTCCATTTAAACTTTAGCCTGAGGGCTGAGGAAAGTGACAAGGACGAACTCTTCGTGGCTGGTCTTGCTGCTGATCTGCCATATTGTAAAGCTCTTTTCTCCAAGAAGGTAGATACTCTGGCTTATGCACAAAAAAATAAGCTGAATACCCAGCTGTCTGCAAGAGAACTGCGTTATGCTTATTTCCTTGAGCTGAAAGAACAAGGATTATACACTAAGCTTATCACAGCTCATCACTCAAACGACCAGGTAGAAACTTTTTTCATTAACCTAAACCGCTCATCCGGTTTGGCAGGTTTAGCTGCTATTCCATTGAAGAGAGACTATATCATAAGACCCTTTCTGTCATTTACTAGTAAGGAAATACTCGGATATCTCAGCAAGCACAGTATTGCTTTTTGCGAGGATAGCTCTAATTCCTCTGAAAAATATTTAAGGAATAGCATACGTCACTCTGTCTTGCCTCACATAGAAGATAAGATGCCTGGTTTTAAGACTCAGGTACAAAAGAGCATCTCACATCTTAGAAGTGAAAATACCATACTCCAGCATTTTATAAAGGATTTTGAGCAAGAGCATTTCGTAACGTCTTCAGGCATCATAAAGGCCTCTAAATCAGCACTTATTAGTTTTCCACACCTTGGTGTTTTATTGTATCGAATATTAGACAAGTACCGTTTTCTTCCTGCTGTATGCGAGCAGATAGCTCAAAGTTTAGAAGCAGAAGGTGGCCGTATATTTGAATCTTCCACCCATTTCCTATCCACAGACACGAAAAATATCCAGATTCGCAAAAAGAAAAAAAACCTAAAAGGGTCTATCATTATTGATGGCCCTGGCAACTATTCGCTAGGCAATAACACCCTCGCAATAGAGAGTACCTCTGAAACTGTATTCTCAGATAGTCCCAATAAACAAATAGTTAGTATAGACGAAAGCCTTTTTCCTCTTACATTGAGATTTTGGAAAACCGGAGACAAAATACAGCCCCTAGGCATGAAAGGTAGCAAGCTACTTAGCGACTTTTTTACTGATCAGAAAGTAAATGTCCTCGAAAAAGGCGAAATTCCGCTCCTTTGTAAACAAGACGAAGTCTTGTGGATAGTAGGATATAGAATCTCCGAAAAGATAAAAACACAAAATAACAAGGTGGTTTACTCGTTATTATTTACCTTCGAGGAGTAAGGTTACACCTTTTTTAAAGGTGCAACGAAGTAATACTTTCAGTGGTCTGCTTAATAAACATATGAAATCTACAACCTTTAGACTAGTGCTCGCTCTGGCATTTGCGACTGCACTATTTCGCTCCGCCAAAGCCGATCATATCATAGGGTCTGATATGACATACGAGTGTGCAGACACCCCAGGTGTGTACACTATTATATTTAACTTTTATCGTGATTGCAATGGGTGTTATGTCTTAGGGCAGTCTCCCAGATGTGGCACTTCAGAAAACTGCGGTAGTAGCTCTACTGCCCCCACAAACTTGTCCTTACGCTGCACTACGCCTGGAAAAGTGCAAAACTTAGGGACAGTGACTATGACCCGTACCAGCATAGTAGATATAACCACTACTTGCAACTCAGCAAAAAGTAGATGTGAGCAGCCTTGCAACGGCACATTTCCTCACGGCATAGAGAAACACACCTTTGAAGGCACCATAGATGTGCGCAGTAAGATAGCCACTGGTGGATGTGATTTTGAAATATCTGTACGCTTAGCAGTAAGGAATGTAGGAATAACTACAGGTCAAAGTCAGCAATGGTTTTATACTTCTTGTGAAATTAATGCTTGTGCAGCTCCGTGCAATTCTTCTCCCAAACTATCAAATGACCCAGTAGCAATACTCTGTTGTGATCAACCGTTTACTTTTAATAATGGTGCGGTAGATACCTCTGATAGAGATTCTATTAGCTACTCCTTTGTTAAGGCATTTCAAAACAGAGGCTCGGAGTGTACTTACACTACCCCACGCACCTACCTAGACCCTATTACATCTTACTACCCTCCGGGTACTAGCTACCCACAAGTTGTTCCTGGGGCGAGCCCTCCCATAGGCACATACCTAGACGCAGTAAGCGGAGATTTGATTTTTACACCCACAAATTGCTCCGAGGTGGCGGTAGTCGTAATACAAATGACCGAGTGGCGAAAAGACTCTGTTGGCATATACCAGCAGATAGGAGTCACCAGAAGAGATATGCAGGTAATAGTAATGAGCTGTCCCAGTAACAATCCACCCATAGTGGAGGGTCCGTACACATACAATGTCTGCGAAGGGAGTCAGTTGTGCTTTAATGTAACCACTGATGACCCGGCCTACGTACCACCACCACCTGCACCTCTGCCTCCACCTGATAGTGTTAAAATAACCTGGAATAGCGGTATTCCTGGTGCTACATTCAGTGTTATCACTGCCTCTGCAAGGCTACAATCTGGTAGATTTTGCTGGACCCCTGCAGAAGGTGTAGCGTCATCACTACCGTATAATTTCACTGTAACTGCAAGAGATAATGCATGTCCATTAAATGCAGTATCAGTTAGAGCTTTTAGGATAACCGTAAAGCCAA
>CAWVTM010000011.1:0-32436 GCA_963933305.1 uncultured bacterium | reverse complement strand
GAGGCTGGACATGATGTTGTTATCTGTAATTTTACCTTCGCTAGTAAGGATCAAATTAAGGTAAAGACGAAAATTGTAAACAACACAATGAACCCGGCTGTATTGTTGATGGCACTATGCAAAAATGTCTTAAAGGGGCAATCTCTTTTTTTCAATGGTTCATTTTGGAGGGCAGTTTTTTCTAGCTGTGTCAGATATCCTGAGTATACTCTGAAATATATATTTATGCTCATTAGTGCAGATTATATGCTAGCTAGAGTAAGAGAAGAAAATGCAGATATTGCTGTAAATCATTTTCTTTTCAAATCAACTTTGGCGGGTAGCTTTATCTCTGATAAGCTGAAGCTCCCATACCATCTCAGGTTACATACCAAAAGGTACTTGTATACAGAGCGAGTATTGAAAATACTACTTCAAAAGGCATGCAGAGTTACAGCTATAGCAGAAGAAGTGAAGGATTATTATGAATCTAAAGTAAATACTGAGATACGTATAGGACTAGTAAGACAAAGTGTAGACATCTCCTACCTTACAAAACTAGAGGCTACTAAAAGCAAGACGGATCTATTCAAAATTGTGGCTATTGGTCGCTTGATCAAAAAGAAAGGTTTCGAACAGCTTATAGAAGCTTTTTCCAAAATAGATGAAAGCTTTAAAAACAGAAGTTCGATAAGCATATACGGTGATGGGCCAGAACGAGAAAACATACAAAGGGCCATTGAACGGTTTGGCCTAGAAAGTCACATAAAACTCGAAGGTAAAAAAGAGCACAAGCCGCTTATGAAAGTATTACTTCAAGCCGAATTACTTGTAGTGCCGAGCATTGAACTAGAAAGAGACATAGACGGAATACCTACGGTAATTATTGAAGCTATGGTATTAAAAACTACTGTTTTGGCCTATGATACTGGAAGCATATCAGAAGTAGTGTTACCGTATAAGACTGGTTTTTTAGTACCTGCAAATGACGTGAGTCAACTTACTGAACAAATGAGCAACTTGATACTAAATAATACTAAACTTCTTAGTGTCATTGAAGAAGCCCATAACCAGGCTTTAGTTAAGTACAAGCATACACTGGCCAATGAATTAACTCTTGGTACAGATTAATAAAAAACTGGCACTGCTTTTTAGTGGAGACTTTCCTGAAGGGAATACTAAAAATGCCCGGTTAAAGGCAATCGCTTCGAGTCTCAGTGACCAAGATTGGGACAGTACATTCATCTCTGTGATGCCGGCTAGGTTCAGTAAAAATCTATCCTATTCTCAGCCAAAGCAATGGCACGGATTTACTATCAAGTTTAGTAGTGTATCGCGAAAATATCCTCCCTTTTTTATTCTTCGCTTGTTCCAAGTGGCCGTAGGCCATTTGGGGATGATAGCGTTTATTCTTTTTCGAAGTAAAAAGTATGATTTGCTTTATTTTTATAATCCAAGGTGGACAGATACGCTGCCTAGCCTGATACTGAGTTCTTGGTTAGGGAGAAAAACAGTGGTAGACCAGACTGAGCTTTTTTCGACGGGTAAAAATAAGAAAATTCATCTTTCTGAGGAAAGATTAGTAAGTAAACACGCCACGAAAGTATTGGCTATTTCTAATGGCATTCAAATGCATTTTCAGTTGTCTAGAAAAGATAAAGTGGAGTTCTTTCCCATTTTAGTAGATTTTAATCGTTTTGACAGAACGACAACAGAGCAGCAGTTTTTGATGGGATATATTGGCTCTTTTGCTGCTAAAGACGGGGTATACATGCTGTTAGATGCCATTAGTCTACTTATACCTCAGTTACCTCAGATAAAATTGAGACTTATTGGCCACAACCCTAAGTTACAAGAGTTAGTAGCAGAGGTAGCGTCCAGAGGTTTAGCGGATTATGTGGAGGTTACTGGTACAGTTACTTTTCAGGATATTCCTTGCCTACTACAAGAATGTGATACCCTAATAATGAATAGAGACAGTAGTGCGTTTGCCAGTTTTGGTTATCCTATAAAATTAGGTGAGTATTTTGCCTGTAAAAAGCCTGTACTCATGAGCAACGGTGGAGGTTTTTCAGATGATTTCGAAGATAGAAATCAGGTATATAAGTACACAGTAGATAGTGCGGAAAGTTTATCAAATACACTGTTGTACAGATATGATAATGTAGAAGAGTCTGATGCTGTGGCTAAGCGAGGTTATCTATTCGCCAAGGATCACTTTGATAGTAGGACAATAGGTCCATTGGTGGCAAAAATATTTAGGGAAATATGAAACACGTTCTAGTACTCGGAGCAGGAGGATTTATAGGTTCACATCTGGTAAAATTCTTGAAAAGCCAACATCATGTTGTGATGGGAGTGGATCTAAAATATCCTGATTTTGAAACGACTGAAGCAGATGAATTTATCATAGCCGACTTAAGGGAACAAGCGGTAGTTAGAAATATTTTCAAGGTTGTATATGATGAAGTATATCAGCTCGCTGCAGATATGGGAGGAGCTGGTTTTATTTTCACAGGTCAAAATGATGCAGATATAATGCATAACTCTGCACAGATTAACATGAACGTAGCGGAGTGCCTGAAAGGAACTAAAACGAAACTCTTTTATTCATCCTCCGCTTGTATTTACCCAGAAGAGAATCAGTCAGATGCTCAGAACCCTAACTGTGCTGAGCAATCTGCCTATCCGGCGAACCCAGATAGTGAGTATGGTTGGGAAAAACTTTTTAGTGAGCGACTCTATCTGAGTTATGCTCGTAACTACAATTTAAATGTACGAATAGCTCGGTTTCATAATATATTTGGTCCACTTGGGACGTTCAAAGGGGGGCGTGAAAAAGCACCTGCTGCTATTGCTCGAAAAGTAGCCAAGGCAGTTACTGGTGATACTATAGAAGTATGGGGTACAGGCCACCAGACACGTTCCTTTTTATACATAGATGAATGTATAAAAGGTATAATACGACTGATGGATTCTGAGCACACTACTCCTCTGAATATAGGCTCAGATGAGATGGTCACTATCAATGAACTTACTGCTATGGTCATCGCCATTAGTGGGAAGGAGTTGAAAATTAAAAATGTAGAAGGACCAGTAGGCGTAAATGGCCGGTGTTCTGACAATCTACTCATAGCTAGCACTCTAGGCTGGCAACCTAATTATCCACTCCAAGCAGGAATGGAAATTCTTTATAATTGGGTTCATTCTAAACTTTAGATTCCAATACTTCAAGACCGTTTATGGGTTTATATTTGACATCCATAAATGAAAGTATCATTCGATAATACTGAAGTAGCTTTTGCTCACAAGTCCAATAAAGATTTAAGAAAGGCGTATCGCCTTTTTCAGACTTTTTATTATCCCTTTATTGTAATTCAAGGACCTAAGATAGCTGCCTTTGCATTAAATCTGGGATTGCCTATTAAAGGTATTATAAAAAGAACACTCTTTGCTCAGTTTTGTGGCGGTGAGACTATCGCTGCGAGCTCATCATCTGCCAAGCTGCTGTATAAAAATGGGATTGGTGCTATTCTGGATTACAGTGTCGAAGGTGAGGGGACAGGAGAGGGTTTTGCAAAAGCTTTTGGAGAGTTACAGCGGGTAATTATAGAAGCCACAGATAAGCCTGAGTATCCTTTTGCCGTATTTAAATGTTCTGGAATAGGTAATTTTGAGATGTTAGAGCATGTCACTAAGGGATTAGTAGAGGGTACAGATACGACCTATCGAGATGACTTAGATTATCAGCATTTTCGTTCCAGATTTGAGGCCTTGTGTAAATTAGCTTATGAAAATAATACCAAGCTATTTGTAGACGCAGAAGAAACATGGGTTCAAACTGCTATAGATGAAATTACGTATCAAAACATGGCCATTTACAATAGAGAGAAAACGATAGTTTACAATACGATTCAGCTCTATAGGAAAGATAGGCTTCCAGAAATGAAGCTAAGAATAGAAGAGGCTCGAATAGGAGGATATCAATTGGGGTTTAAGTTGGTACGAGGTGCTTATATGGAAAAAGAAGCCGCAAGAGCTGAAAAGCTTGGATATGAGAACCCTATACAAGATAGTAAGGAAGATACAGATGCTGAATACGATGCAGCTACACGTCTTTGTTTTGAAAATAGGGACATAGTGAGTATGTGCGCAGGTACGCACAATGAAGAAAGTTCTGCTTTATTAGCTTCACTGCTGGCTGAAAATAATATTGAAAAAAAAGATGATCGGTTTTGGTTTGCTCAACTCTATGGCATGAGCGACCATATCAGTTATAATCTGGCTGCTGCAGACTATAATGTAGCGAAGTATCTCCCTTATGGGCCTATCAAAGAAGTACTCCCATATCTGAGTAGACGTGCACAAGAAAATAGTAGTGTGAAAGGTCAGGCAGGTAGAGAGCTCAGACTAATAACTGCTGAAATAAAAAGACGTAAAAATTTATCTGATTAGTGTAATAGTGCCTTGATGCACTCTTCTCACTAAATCTACTCCTGTAGTTACTACTATCACTGCATAGGCATCTTGTTGTGCGGCCTCACCGAGATAGTTGCCATCCCAGTGTTTAGAGATATCTGTGGTTTGAAATACTTTCTCTCCCCATCTGTTATAGATACTGATTTCATAATCTTTGATATATTCACTCGGAGTTACGTAGAAATCATTTATTTTATCTGCATTTGGTGTGAATGCATTTGGATAATATATTTTAGACCTTACAGGAGAGCAATCTTCATTCGATACACTTATTATTTGCGGTTTATTGTTCACGATTTCCTTGTACGCTACTATTCTGTAGCAGTAATTTGGTCGTTGATTTAAGTTTGTGATGTAGTCCGTAAAGATGGTATCTTGGTATGGGAAGTTGGCGATTTCCATAAAGCTACCGTCTGGGTTTTTTATTTCTACTGCATAGTAGCTGATGTCTTCAGTCCATCCCATATAGTGGCTCCACTCGAGGTGAGGTCTTTGGTCTGCTGAGGTGTCAGCCTGCAGTAAGATAGTCTTTCCATAGTTCCATATATCTGAAGTATCATTACATTCGTCTATCGCATAAGTCTGATAGAAGTAGGATCGGTCATCTACTAATGCTTTTTTATCTACAAATTTAAATTCTGTGTTACTTCCCTCATACAAGAGCGTATAATCCTTTCCATTCCACGATTTCAGGAGGTTATACTGACTGATAGGTATTATGGATTTGGCTACAGAATCCCATTCTATGAGTATCTCAATATCTTGTTCCACAGTGGCTCTTACCAGCGTATTGCTTGGTGGAGTATAGAGCCATATTGGCGTTGCATTAGCCGTGTCACTCCAGCTTGTCTGAAGATTGCCATTTTCTTCTATCCCTTCTACTTTATAGCTGTAGTCTATATTACAGTAAAGTATACTGTCCACATACGAGTTAGAGTCTCCAGAGACAGTACCTATTTGCTGCATTACACTTGGATTATTTAACTCTTTGCGGTATATGTTATATACAGACACAGTATTCCATCCTTCATATCTATTCCAAGTTACAATATTCTTATTCGTATCACCTACTGCTTCTATTTCTATGGTGCAATGTCGCAGATCTGTAAACGTATCGCTCAGCAGTCCACAGGTATTTTTTTCTTCCAATTTGAAGCAGTAGCTCCTACCCAGTGTTTGGTTACCATTTGAGAAATAAGACGTCTTGCGATTATTTTTCTCTGCTGCGAGGAGATTAAAACCTGTAGTCCCTTCTCTATAGATAATATACTCTTTGAAGTCAAGGTTAGTACTCTGCTTATAGTCTAGCTGAATCTCATCATTCGTATTCACTGTCACACGCAGAATCTCCGGGTCTGTAGGTCGTATGCTGTCGCCTATTACTAAGGTGTAGCTGTCCAGTGTATCTTTACATCCAAGGACGTTTTCTTGTATTAGTAGTACCTGTACTGTGCCTACTTTGGTGGCAAAGAAGCTAGGTTCTTTATCAGTATAGGTGATACCATCTATGATCCATTTGGTATCTACGAGTGAGGTATCACTTATTGTTAAGTCTTTCAGTGTGATAGTAGTGCCTACACAGGTATTTGGATTTTCACTGGTAAACGCAGCGTCAAGTGAAATAAGTTCTATGGTTTTTAGAGTGGTGTTTTTACATCCGTTTCTAGAGGTAATAGTAAGCCTTATCTGAGGCCTTTTTTGGTCTAGAAAGGTGTACGTTACGGTCTCACCATAGAAAGTGTCTATGCTGCCTGGGTTAAACATTTCCCACATATATTCAGAGACTACAAGGGCATTTTGATTTTTAGCTCTGAAACTGATAGGGTAATTCACACATGTGGAGGTATACTCAAAGTCTGGTTCTGGATAAGGATCTACATAGATCGTATCAATAGGAGGGAGGGTATAGCTACAACCAAAGGTGTCATTAAGTATTAATAACGGTATAAATCTTCCCGGGATTTCATACGTGTGCGTATAGCTGGATTGATTTTCTATAACATTTCCGTCTCCCAAATCCCACTCATAAAAATTAGTACGTTCAGTAGTACTAGTGAAGTTTACTGTAAGTGGAACACAGCCTTTTTTCTTATCAAAATTATAGCTTCCTACAGGCCCATTTACGATCACAAACTCAGGATAAATTAATGAATCTTTACATCCGTAGTCGTCTTCTACAAAGAGTTTCACTGTAAATCTTCCAGCGGTTAGGTAAAGCTTACTTGGGTTTTCTTCTATGGATGTAGACCCGTCCCCAAACTCCCAATAAAATTTTACAATTTTACGTGATATGGCTGTACTTAGGTTTTTAAATTGTACAAATACGGGCGGACAATCGGTTTCTAAGCTATCGGCATCAAAATCAGCATTTACTCGCTCTTTATTGATGTCCATGACCTGCGTAAATGAGGACACACATCCATTTGTATCCGTAATACTGAGTGTTACATTATACACGCCTACATTAGCGTATGTGATGGGTGCATTTTTAGCGGTACTGGTATCCCCATTTCCAAAGTCCCAATAGTAGCTGAAATCATCCGCATCAAAACCGGGAACCTCACTATTTAAGATGAATCTTTGAGAACTACAGTCGATAAATCTTCGTATTTTTATAGTAGCACTGGCAGGCCCATCTACCTTTACAGGAAACTCTTGTATTCCTCTACATCCATTGGTATCGATTCCTACTAAACGAACTATAGTGAAGTTGTTGGTATCTCTACCGGGCATGAAAAGAGTATCATTTATCAAATTCGTACTGGAAACCATAATTTTTCTTCCCTCTATTTCCCAATAAAGTGAGTCGTATGCGGAGGGATCACTCGCAGTAGTTAGACGAATGGCCAATGGAGGACAACTGCCACTGCTGGACACCGCACCTTCTACACTAGGGCCTGTAACCTTAAATGGCTTAGTTACTTCTTTCACACAGCCTGTTGGTTCTTGAGTGACGGATAGTGTGGCAGTATAATCTCCAGGGATTACTATCTGCCTAAATACGGAAGTATGATCCTCAATATACTCCTTATTTATGGTCCAGTTGTACTTATAAGTGCCTGTTAGTGTGCGTAATCGAAAAGCATTGAATACGAGATTAGCTGGAGCACATGGGTCACCTTCTAGTGTGAAGTCAGGTTCAAATTTTTCTGAAAATACGACTTCAGATTTGTCCAAATCTATACAGCCAGATTTATAATTTGTTGCATATAATGTAAGTGTAGAATTACCGTGAACTTCCCTTGTTAAGGTTACGGTACTATCGCTTGTTTTGATTTCTCCAAGCGTGGAGGATCGAATCACCCACCAGATACTATCCGCTCCTTTGCTGATGTCTCTAAAAGTTATAGAATCTAGGGTACACGGATTGTATTTCGGAATTTTTATAAGTGCTAAAGGGTCTTTAATGTAAAATAACTCAGGCATTATAAGCGTGTCCAAGCACATATTGTGTTCGGTAATCAGTGCGGCAGTATAGTCTCCAGATTTTTTTTTAATATATTGTCTGTAATGCTCGTCTTTTTCAGGATCATACTGAGAGAATGGAATGGATTTTTTAAGTGAGTCGCCGTCAAAATTAGCAGAGTCAGACGCGAAAACATGCCAGGTCAATGATTCTATTTTTGGATAAAGCAGGTTAGTAGTATTGGTAAGTACTAGTTGATCTCTATTGCAGAAACTATCTTTATTTATAGTAAATGATGGATTGGTCTTTTGCCCTATTCTAATTATAATGGTATCTGAATTTGTACATCCATTGTCTGTAGTGATAGTCAGAACAACCTCAAACCTACCCGTATCTGTGTATTGATGTGATACAGTGTCTAGTAGAGAGGTAGTTATATTACCATCACCAAAATTCCATTCCTTTGCAGTGATTGCTTCTGTTATTTGTGACTGATCGTAGAAGGCTATAGTCTTAGGCACACATCCACCAGCGAAGTCAGACTCTAATTTCACATCTAAAGGCTTTATGTTGATAGCTATAGACTGAGTATCCTTGCATCCATACTGATTTTTGGATACTAAATGTAAGTTATACTCTCCGAAAGTAATGAAAGAATTGGCGTAATAAAGAGATGTACCTACCTCTAGACTGTCTAGGTACCAGATATCTGAAAGGCTATTCTTTGATTTTGATGTACTAGTAAAGAGAAAAGGAATGCTACAACTAGTAGTATCCGTATAGGTGAAATCAGCTGTAGGGTAATCTATAACTGAAATGAAGTTAGGTTTTGAAATTTGATCTTTACAGGCAGCATCTTTTTCCACCTTAAGTGTTACAGTATATGATCCAGGAGTGGTATAGATATGTTTAACATTATATCCATTGGCCTGAGCAGTGCCGTCTCCAAAATCCCAAGATGATTTAAGTCCTGCTGGTTGAGTTGTATTCGTAAAGAATACCTCAGAAGGTGCACAGATATTCTTTTTATCTGAAGTAAAATTGACTGCTATATTTCCAATTTTTATATAGTTAGCTCTTTGAAATTCCGAGCTACAGCCATTACTAGTAGTGATAGTTAGCTTAATAGTATAAGCTCCAGTAGAAGTATAGGTATGACTTGGGTTTTGCTGTGTGCTGGTAGTGCCATCACCAAATTCCCATAAATACGTGTCTCCAGATTTAGTCTTAGAGCTTTGGTCTGTGAAATTTACAATAAATGGAGCGAGACAGTTAAAGGTTTCATCTGCTATAAATTTTATATCTGGTATCCTATCTACCTCTATGTAGTTGGTCTTGGATATTTTATCTGTACATCCATTTTGATCTGTTACTAGCAGCGATACATTAAATTTACCATCTGTACGGTAGGTGTGCGTAGGGCCTGAAGCAGTCACTGTGTTTCCATCACCAAAATCCCAAAGTGAGGAATATAAGGGAGCATCGCCAAGGATAGTGTTATTGGAGAAAGAAACAACAAGAGGGGCACATCCGAATAATGGTGTACCGCTTAGATTTGCCTTAGGATTTTTAAATACTGTGATGTAGCCATGTACCTTTTTCTCATCCTTGTTACCGCTCGGATCAGTCACTTCCAGACTTACTTCATATACTCCTGGTTGGTAAAAGATTGCCTGTGGATTTTGCTTAGTACTCAGATTTCCATTATCAAACGACCAGCGATATCGTAGTCCGCTTCCAATGCTTTTATCTAAGAATTTTACAGTTACCGGTGAGCATCCAGAAATTATGTTAGAGCTAAAATCTGACGTAACTTGTCCTAGCACTGCTTGTATGCAGAAGATAAAAAGAGATAATGCAAGAATTAATCTGGTCTTCAAAATTTAAAGTAATCCTTACGAAAGTAATGAATAGACGTATCATATCACAATAAAGTTGCCCCAGGAGTAATAGATTTTATATATCCTTGGTCCACTTTTAAATCCTTCCCTTCTGCAGCACCTTTTGCTAGCTTATCACACACTTCATTCTCTGCCACTCCACTGTGCCCTTTTACCCAATGAAATTTAACATTAAATTTCCCGTGGATATTCAGGTATCTTCGCCAGAGGTCTTCATTTGCCTTGTCTCTGAAGTTTTTTTTTACCCAGTTAAATACCCAGCCCTTTTCTATAGAGTTTATTACATACTTAGAGTCAGAGTAGATGTGTACTTCTTTATCTTTCGCAAAATCATTCAATAAACGCAGAGCCTCTATAACTGCCAGTAACTCCATTCTATTATTGGTCGTTTTTTGGAAACCTTCGCTTTTAGTTTTACGAATACTTTTATATTTAAGCACTACACCGTATCCACCTGGTCCTGGATTACCCAGTGAGCTGCCGTCTGTATATATGCTTATTTCTTCCATGGTAGTTTATGCTGTTGTTTTAAAAGGAGTAGGTCCGCTACGAGAAAGTTACTACCTCCTATGAATAGTAAACTTTTGTCTAAAGCTGCGTTCTTCTGTATCTGCTCGTAAGTAGTCTCTAAGGCATCCTGCAAGTTAGCGTAAGTAGATGTTTCTACTCCATGTTTTTGAAAGTATTTTTGAGCTTCTGTAGCTTGCATACCGCGTATTACTTCTGGTTTTACCAATGCTATGAAGCGTGCAGGAGGGAGCAAAGGGATAATAGAATCCAAGTCTTTGTCACTGACGAAACCAAGCACGAAATAAGCGTTTAATCGAAGCTTAGCTATCTCGGCAGCTAGGAGTCGTATTCCCTCTTCATTATGCCCTACATCACAGATTACTAATGGTTTATATGCAAGCTCTTGCCATCTTCCTTCAAAGGATGTGAGCTTACAAATAGCAAGTAGTGCTTCTTGAGTTTTAGTCTCATTAGTAGGGAGATAATCTTGATTTAAGGAGACACATTTCATAGCACATCCTATATTCCATTGTTGGTGTTTGCCTTTTAGATCAGTAGAATATACTGTATCAGTATAGCTATATATAGGAGCATTCATCTCCTTCGCTTTTTGCTGGATTACAGATAGGGGAGAGGCAGCTATATTACCAGTCACTAAGGGTGCTCTTTCTTTTATGATTCCTGCTTTTTCACCAGCTATGAGTTCTAAAGTGTCACCGAGCATGTCCTTGTGATCATATCCTATCGAGGTAATGATACTCGTGAGTGGGGTGATGATATTAGTGCTATCTAGTCTTCCTCCTAATCCCGTTTCTATGATGGCAATATCCACATTTTGCTTAGCAAAGTAACTGAAGGCCATAGCCACAGTGATTTCAAAGAATGAAGGCTGTATTTCGTCTATCAGATGTGCAATAGATGCAGTAAATGAAATTACAAATTCTTTGCTACACAGCTCACCATTTAGCTTTATCCGCTCTCTAAAGTCTATCAGATGAGGAGAAGTGTAGAGTCCCACCTTATATCCGTTGTTTTGGTAAATGGCTGATAGTATGTGAGAGGTAGACCCTTTACCATTAGTACCAGCTATATGTATGGTCTTAAATTTATTCTGCGGATTGCCCAGTGCATCGCACAGTTGTATGATATTGGTAAGGTCTTTCTTAAATGCGGATGTGCCTATGCGTTGGTACATAGGTAGCTTAGCAAAGAGGTAGTCTAGCGTTTCCTCGTAGGTCAAGGTGAAGTGGGGTTAGTTAAGCTTAAAGGTAAAGTTGATATATCCACATCCACCAGAACTTCCACTGTTATTACTAAACCTAAATTTTTTCAGTGCTGTTATTGCATTTTGTCTAAGTGTAAGGTTTGTGGTTGTTTCCGGATTACGGTCAGGAGAATATTTAATACTATTGGGTATTACATTTCCCAGTTCATCTACACATACTTTCAGCCGTACTACGCCTTTCTCTTGCACTCCACCTTTAGGCTGGGCTACTGCAGCTATAGAGAATCCTCCTATACCTCCATATATGCCAGGACCTATTGCTGGGCCGTCTCCTGTGCCTCTTCCTGTTGTTCCTGTTCCTCCAGTGCCTTCAGGTCCTCCTGTTGGTTTGCCATCGGGTGTTCCTTGATATCCGCCTCTGTCAACGCTGCTACCATTTTTCCCAGCACCAGATTTGTCTTTACCAAAAAGATCTTTGGCATTCGGCTTTTTTACTTCTTTAGGCTTTTCGGTAGGTTTTTGCTGTTCAGTAGGCTTGACTGTTGGCTTAGTTACTTTGGGTTTAGGCTTAACAGTAGGTTCTGTCTTTTTTACTGCCGGGGCTTCATCTACGTCACTCGTCAGTTGATTTTCTGGAGTATATTCTTCCTCTATAGGTGGAGTGTAGGCTTCTTCTTGCTCAGCAGCACTATTGTCTGGACCGCCATTATCTGGATTTCCATAGCTTACTGCTATACCTCCGCTGGGTTCTAGTTCATCCTCAGTTTTACCACAAGAAAACATGGCCAGTAGAATAATAAATAGAAAAATTAAAGCATAGAAGGTAACGGTACCTATTAGCGCTCTTTTATCTTCTTCTCTATGTAAATCTACCATACCCTTATTGCTGTAAAATGTGAATACTACTTAGACCCATCTAAGGCTAAGACTACTTTGGCACCCAGTTTATCGGCAAGCATTACTACATTCATTACATCTTCATAACGAATATCTTTATCTCCTCGTATACTTACCGTAGCATCAGGTGCAGTGGTTAGTACTTCTTGTAGCACAGAAGGTAAACGTTCGTAGGTGGTTTTTTTATCATCTACCGCATAGTCTAGGTTTTTATCTACTGATACTACGATTACTTGATTGACTGGATTTACATTATTAACTCCTTTAGGCAGTACTAGTTTTAGTGCAGGATCTTTTACTACAGAGCTTATGATGATAAAGAAAATGAGCAGCAGGAATACAATATCTGTCATGCTTGACGCATTGAATTCCGTATTTACTTTGCTATTTTTTCTAAGATTCATGCTTATGCTGGTTCGTGCAGGATGTCTAAGAACTCTACTGAGGTAGCCTCCATTTTATAGACTACTTTATTAATCATACTACTAATTAAGTTATAGGATATATAAGCGAAAATACCCACTACTAAACCTGCTACTGTGGTCATCATAGCTTCACCAATACCACCACTCAGTAGATCTGCGGTGATTTGTTGTCCTGCGTCTTGCATTTGATTAAAGGTACGTATCATACCTGTGACAGTACCTAGGAAACCGAGCATAGGAGCAGCACCGGAGATAGTAGCTAGTAAAGCCATCCCTTTTTCCAGTTTGTATACTTCTAGTTTTCCTACGTTTTCTACAGCTACGCTGATATCTTTAAGTGGTTTACCTATTCTACTGAGACCTTTTTCTATCATCAGTCCCATAGGAGTTCCTTTATCATGGCATAGTCTCTGAGCTCCTTTTAAATCTCCATCTACTACCATTTCTTTGATACCACTCATAAACTTAGAGTCTAGTGATCCTGCTTTCTTGATAGTAAGGTATCGCTCTATGGTAAGGTATACTGCTATGACACTGAGTATACCTATAGGAATCATCACTATACCGCCTTTCCATATTAGACTTAGTACGTCTAATCCTCCGCCGCTTTCAGTAGTAGATAGTGTATCTGCTACTACATTGCCACCTTGTACAAGTTGAAGTAGTATGCTCATATTATTTCTGTTTGATAACTAATTTTTGGTTCAGTTTATTTTGCAAAAGAGTTTTATATTCATTTGCCAATGACTCATTGGCGAATGAAATAACGAATACTTCAGTAGTCCCGGAATTATTCACAGTCATCTCTGCGGTGCTATATTTTGCTAAAAGCTTCTCGGTAAGATCAATAGCTTCTTTTGTAGTACCTACTTCAGCATAGATTCCGTAAGATACTAGGTATGGGACACTGCTTTCTGTCTCTACTGTACGGGGAGAGTCCAAAAGGGAGGCTATTTCTAGGTTATTTGCTTGTGTCTGATTTACTCCTCGTTCAAAATTAAACATGGTTAAGACCATTGCTACTAAGAATAAACTTCCAAAAATATTTACGATACCTAGAGCAGTGATACCTTTTCTAGTTTTTGCATCCTGTGTATTTCGCTCTACTTTTTTATTCTGAAGAGCTATGTTTTTCACTTTACGTTCTACTTTTGGTTGGGATGGTACTGTTTCTTTTTTAGCTACTATCGGGAGTTCTACTTTTACAGGATTGTGCGCTAGAGTAGAAGCATACTGGGCTGCTGCTGGAGTATTAGCCGTAGCTGGAGTGGTATACTCTATAGTTTTAAGTCTCAGTTTTGGTAAACCAAATGATGCGGTATCAAAATTAACCGAGAGATACGGTACGAATACCAATTTTTTTTCTGCGGTGAAATAGAAAGTCCCTATTTCAGGTATTTCTACATTTCGTTTCACATTTAGTATATCCCACAGTGACTGTATATAGTCGTTGATATGAGTTACACCGGCATCATATGAGCAGCCATATGTTGTGCTTATATGATTGGCTAAAAGACCATCGTTATTTACTATTTGTCTATTGAAGGAAACTACTTTTTGACGTGGGGTAGCATATTTTGCAATTTCATTGCACTCAGCATCTTTCTCATTCACTAAAAAAGCACCAAAACCCGGTAGTATTACACAGCTGTGTTTGTAGAGTAAGAATGATATTTTATTTGCCAAATTCATTAGTGTGCAATATTACTAAATATGTACGTCAAATTAGATTCTAATTCATTAAAGTGAGAAGGTAACTCCAGCCAATACATTAAGCCCTTGTGCTCTGTAGTTATTCCATATCTCGTAGCGTTGATTTAAGATGTTATTTACATTTATAAATCCACTTATATTCTTCTTATATCTATACTCTGCTCCTATATTTATATCATTGATAGCCGCTAGATTAAACTCTTCACCTCTCAGGTTTCGTGATCTTCTGCTACTCGTAGCAAAATATCCACCATTCACGTACACCTTATCAGCTATCCGGATAGTAGTAAATAGTGACACATCGTACGTAGGCATATGCCACGCTTCATTTTCTTTATTAGGCTGATAGGAGTAAAAGTTTCCTCTAAATCCCAAGTCTACATGTTGATTAACATCAAACTTAACTTCACCAGATATGGTAGTTTTACTTAAGTCGTCATATACCGTGGTGAAATTTCTAAGTGTATTGGTATCGTTGATAAAGAAGTATTGATCTTGAATAATTTCGTGCTGTAGTTTCACACCAAATTCTATAAATCGCTTGAAACTTCCATTCATTCCACCATAAAACTGAAAACCTCTAGGACTAGAGTATTCTGTAGTATTACCAAGAAAAAGATTTTCATAACTAAGAGATCGAAGTGTATTCTTTTCTAGCTCACCTGTAATTCCGAGGTATGCACGGAGTTTCTTCGGCACTATATATGTTTCTGCTTTTATAAAAGGAGCGGGGTAAATCTCATTGATACTCCCAAAATCATTCAGATAATTCATAGTAATACCAATGTCGAAAGTATATTTTTTCAAATCAAACTCATAATGAGGACGAAAATCTATAAATAGTCTATCATAAATGGTAGTTTCTGTCAGAGTGGTGTACATTCCGCCTAGGTCTATGTGAAGTTTTCCTTTGCCAAGTTTGAAGGCACTCGTGTTGGTGGCAAGGATAGTATTCTCATTTTCACCTAATTTATCAAATAAATTGAAATCAAAAGCGAGTACATTTTCTACTTTTCTCTTTTTTACCGTCCACTCAGCTGTAGCGTTTATGTCATTGTAAATCTGATTGATATCTCCTAACTCATTGACATTAGCCGTATCTTCTAGATAGCCATAGTAATGCACTACATTTCGCTGATAGTCCAAATCAGCGTAAAGATCATTTCCTTTTTCTCGCAGACCAAATGCTTTTATTCTATTTTGACTAAATAGAGCTTGATTTGGATTATTAGAGGAACTAGCAGCGTGATGTTTTACCTGAAGTCCATAGGTATAGTATTTATCTTGCGTATTGTATATGTTAGCATCTAAGTAACTGGTCAGGTAGTTTCCTCCGCCTATTTCTATGTAATTATCAAATAGATTTTCAGCAGGTTCTTTTTTTATGAAAATAGGGTTGATGGCTGTATAGACTGATTTTGGCTTATAAGCTACATTAGGAAAAATGTAGTTATACGTTGGCGTTTCTACTTTTGGTTCCTCTAGAGTAGGCTGGATATCTATCTTTTTAGACTCTGCTACGTCAGGTATATAGGTGGTATATGACACTACGTCTTTTAGCGTGCTATCACTCATAGTCTGTGCAAAAGTGCAAACGGACGTAAATAAGAGTGTGATTATTAGTGGTGTTTGTCTCAAGATGATAGCTTTAAGCTTTAATTTATTTAAACGAAATTACGCACCTTATAGTACATCAGTGTAGGCTATGTGGCATTTATATCAACACCTTTTCCAATAGTTGCGTGGTTAATGTCATTAGTATATATTTGGTAAAATTAGTTTAGATAATAATAATGCCAAAGAACGAAAACGCAGATAAGTTAAAAGCTCTGAAGATGACCATCGATAAGCTCGAGAAGTCATACGGAAAAGGAGTAGTGATGAAAATGGACGATAACGTTGTAAAGATAGATTCTATCTCTACAGGTTCTCTAGGCCTAGATATAGGTTTAGGTATAGGTGGTTTTCCTAAAGGTAGAGTCGTAGAAATATACGGTCCTGAGTCTTCAGGTAAAACTACGCTGGCTATGCATTGTATAGCAGAAGCTCAAAAGAAAGGTGGTATCTGTGCATTTATAGATGCAGAACATGCTTTTGATAAGTTTTATGGAGAAAAAATAGGTATAGATACGAACGAGCTACTAATTTCTCAGCCAGATGATGGAGAGCAAGCCTTAGAAATAGCAGATAACTTGATACGATCAGGTGCTATCGATGTAATAGTTATAGATTCTGTAGCAGCTCTAGTACCACGTGCGGAGCTAGAAGGAGATATGGGAGATTCTAAAATGGGTCTTCACGCTAGATTAATGTCTCAAGCACTTCGTAAGCTTACAGGTACTATCAATAAGACAGGATGTATCTGTATTTTTATCAATCAGCTTAGAGAGAAAATAGGAGTGATGTTTGGTAATCCAGAGACTACTACGGGTGGTAATGCTCTTAAGTTTTATGCTTCTGTACGTATAGACATACGTAGAATAGGAAGTATAAAGGATGGAGTAGATATTATCGGAAATAGAGTAAAGGTAAAAGTAGCTAAAAACAAAGTAGCTCCACCATTTAGAGTGGTAGAGTTTGATATCATGTATGGCCAAGGGATCTCTAAAGCAGGAGAAGTGGTAGATCTAGGTGTAGAGAATAACGTAATTCAAAAAAGTGGTAGTTGGTTTAGCTATGGTGAAACAAGACTCGGTCAGGGTAGAGACTCTGTAAAGCAACTTCTTCTGGATAACCCAGAAATGATGGATGAGATAGAGGGTAAAATATTTGATATCATCAATGGAGTAGAACCTGTAGAAATAGAGCAGGCTGCTGCAAAGTAGAAGTATGTGTTTTATAAGGAATATTACTCCAGAATTATAAGCTTAAAATAAACCGTCTAAAAAAAGCCTCCTTCCAAATTATTGGAAGGAGGCTTTTTTTGGATCTGATACCAATTTAGTTTTTAAATGTCGTACAAATAGATTGAATTATTTCCAGGTTTATAGCATCCAAAAACATTATCTATTCTTAAACACGAAATTTCTCTCTTAACAAATAGAAACTTGAAATGAAACATTTTTATATGCGACGGTGAAAATTATGTTGGTAGAATATTATCGATTGTCGGTATAGTTGCCTTTAAATTTTCTGTAAGGAGCTGCTATATACATCATCATAAGTCTACTCATCCTAAAAGACATAGGTGAGGTAACTAAGGTATATGCGATTACTGTACTTATATACCACGTTAGATTAACATCGTCACTTAGTGAAAAGAAGAAAAACCCAATTATAATGAATGACGCAACGCTGTATGCATAACTAAAATACATCGCTCCCCAAAAAAATCCTGGCTCACTTTCATACTTAACTCCACAACAACTGCAACTTCCATTCATTTCTCTGAATTTTTTCAGATTGGTGCCACTGTGTGTGAATACATCACCCTTTCGACATTGAGGGCACTTACCTTTTAAGAAAGCAAGTATAGCAGTCATTATACTTTGACCTTACGCTTATAATACCAAGCCCCACCTATAGCAGCTATTGCCAGGTAAGGTGTCGCAAGAAGATAAATGATACCGTCATTTAGTCCTTTTCCTTTTGCATTATCGTTTTTCATATTACTTTCTACAGACGCCTTACACATAGGACACTGTGCAGTAGCTGTGAGAGTAACGGTCACGGTTAACACTAATAGAATTATATATTTTTTCATTGGTACAAAGGTAGACATCTATGATGGATTTAATCAAAATATGGCATTGAGCTGAGTCACTTTATAGTCTTTATAGTCTTTCTAATCTTAACCAAACCGATAGTATGGAGAGATCATAATGAAAACGATAACACCAGTCACCGCTACGTAGAGCCATACAGGATATGAGAATCTCACTATCTTCTTATGTTTTGCTATCTTATTGGTCAACGCATACCAAAACGAAAGCAAAATCAAAGGAAGAACTACTGCTGCTGCTGCGATGTGCGTAATTAAAATAAAGAAATAAATGTACTTTACCACACCGTCGCCACCGTAAGAAGTCTTTGGTCCTAAGTAATGGTAAACTACATAACTACCCAGAAATATGGCCGATAGCACAAAAGCAGACAGGTTAAATTTCTTATGTGTTTGTATTCTTCCAGACTTAATTGCTTTTAGTGAATAGATTAATAAAATAGCACACATGCCATTCAGCAATGCATGAAAGAATGGCTGATATCTAACGAAGTCAGGAATAGTATCTGGCTTAGGAAGGATACCGGAATATAGCAGTACCACAAGACCTAAGACTACTAAAGTAATAGTCATTGCTATCCTAAAAAAGGCTTTATCGCTTAATTTATTCATCTTCTTTTCGTTGGTTGTCTTTATAGGTTTTAAGCAAGAAACGTGCGTCTTTTATCAGTTCCATTACCTCAGTGATTTTAAGTCCATTATAAATTCCTCTTACTTGAAAATCCTTATCTATCAGCATTATTTTCTCACTGTGGATGAAGTTATTGGTGTCTGGTACCTCTTGTATTACAGCTTTGTAACTATCTCTGGCGAGGTGATAAATAGTACTTTTTTTTCCAGTTAGAAATTTCCATTGATTATCGTCTACTTCAAACATATCAGCATACTCTCGAAGTACAGCTACACTATCATTATAGGGATCTACCGTATGGGATATGAATAGGACATCCGTGCTATTCTCCAACTTTTGGGAGGCTATCTTCATATGTCCATTGATAATAGGACACACATCAGGACAACTTGCAAAGAAGAAGTTGCTAATAAATATTTTATCACCTATAGAATCTCGGGTGAATATTTCTCCGTTTTGATCTATGAGTGAAAAACTGTCGATGGTATATGGTACCTGTATACCTAACTCATCAGAGGAATAAACAGGAAGTTCGTGATAACCAAACTTAGAATTTTTCAATAGAATACCAAAGAGTACAGGAAGCCCTAATATAAGGCTTATTACGGACACTACTAGTATTCTGCGGCCAGTAGATTGTTGCATATAAATATAAGGATTAAGACCTTAAATTGTTCCCCAATTACTCCCTTCGAACATCATCCATACGAGAAAGAAAATGATAAAAAACATTGGAGCTATTATCATAGTTGCAAGACCTAGTTTTTCATGTTTCATGTGCATGAAAGTCCCTACTATATAGATTGCTTTCACAATACCCAGTAGGACGAACGCAAAAGCTCTTCCTAGCACATACTCTGTAGGGATAAGAAAGTAAAGTATAACATCCACTATCGTAAGAAATAGTAGAATCCAAAAGGTCTTTTTAATATCGGCTGTACCGTGAGTATCTGGTTCTGGTACCCACGTAGTCGGGTCATATTCTTTAGAAGAGATCTCAGTATTTGATTGTGAAGACATAATATTAATAGTTTATATTTTTTTAAAAAAACTAGACTTTATAGAAAAGTTAGATGAGGTAAAAGAAAGTGAACACAAAGACCCATACTAAATCTACAAAGTGCCAATATAGACCTGCTTTTTCTACCATTTCATAATGACCTCTTTTTGCATATGTTCCTTTTAAGTTATTTATATACACCACGATATTGAGTACTACACCTGAGAATACATGAAAACCGTGAAATCCAGTTACACCAAAGAAGAGTGCAGCAAATGCAGGAGGACCATATGGGTTGGCATACATCCGAGAACCTGCAGTTATAAAATTAGTCCATTCCCAAGCTTGGCATCCTAAGAACATAAAACCTCCTATGATGGTATAAAGCATCCATTTACTGACTGCTTTCTCATCACCTCGTTGACCAGCTTCTACACCAAGTACCATAGTCACACTGCTTAAAATGAGTATGAGTGTCATCAAACTGACAAATATCAGAGGTAAATGAAGACCATGAGCAAAAGGAAAGTGATTGAACACTAAATCAGGTGATGGCCATTGTAATTCGTTAAAAATACCCAAATCTCTCATCGCTGGAATAAAATGTTCTACGTGACCTGTGGCGTGTGCAGCTGCTTCAACAACAGTGTTTGTGACTTCCGGAGCAAATTTGCTTTGAACATCATCAGCAAAACCTATATCTAAGCTTTCTATTTTCTGTATATCGGGAGAAGGATAGCTATACCGTATTGCACCGTAGGCTATAAGTAAAGACGAGAATGTAAATGCATCTGATAGCAGAAACACCCACATCATGAGTTTTCCGTAACTTACATTGAAAGGTGAGTTTCCTCCACCCCAAGTGCTGGGTTTTGATATAGTTTGTGTAGACATTGGTTAAAAATCTGGTGCCAAATATAAAAAGAAATATAAGTAAACCCACAACAGTCCGATAAAGTGCCAATAAGTATTGCACATACTTAACTGAAGTGTATTTTTCTTGTGTACTTGTGAGTTTAAAGTCCTAAAAAGCATAACGATTAGGTAGATTAGTCCTGCTAAGATGTGTGCTAAGTGTATAGCAGCAATCGCAATCAGAAAAGAAGCTGATACTTTATCTCCTTCTTTGGGGTTGACAAAATGTAGACCATCACCTGACATTTCTAACCACCCCAAATACTGCGATATAACAAAGGCTACACCGAGTATAATGGTAAATAGTAAACCTATGATTACACCATTTATTTCATCTTTCTTCGCCGAACGATAAGCATATATCATAGTGATACTGCTAAGTAATATGAGACCAGTAGAGTATAGAAATACCGCTGGTAATTCAAAATTAAACCAATTACCATCGCCCTTACGCACTATATAAGCACTGGTAAGTCCAGAAAATAGCATAAGTATACCCAGCAATAAAAGCCAAAGGCTAAATTTTTTAGGATGTACTCTCCCTTCATATTCTAATTCTTTTGTTATACTCATTATATTTTGTCTATTAATAACACTACGAGCACCAAAGGGTTGTAAACTATGGAAGCAAACATTAATGTTTTAGCATCTTTTATAGAAAGTGATTTGTATAATCGGGCAGCAACTATCGTTAGTGCTATAGCACTAATAGCAAGTAAAACTACACTTAGTATTCCGCTCATACCTATGTAATAGGGTAATACACTCACAGGAATTAAAATGGCAGATGATACAAGTATTACTAAAGCAGTAGATTTAGATCTTCCAGATTTTAACGGAAGTAATCTATATCCTGCTTTGTTATAATCATCATCTAACACCCAAGCAATAGCCCAAAAATGTGGAAATTGCCATATAAACTGTATCAAGAATAGAATAGCTGCTACAGCGGAAAACCGTCCAGTAGCAGCCACCCATCCCAATAAGGGTGGAATAGCTCCTGGGATAGCACCAATATATACTGCTACACTAGAGACTCTCTTTAGTGGAGTATATATAAAAGCATAACTTATTAGTGATCCTACCCCTAACAAGGCAGCATATGTATTGAGATAGTGACCTAAAAGGTAAATACCTATAATTCCTGTCACTGTGCAGAATATAGAAGCTTCGAACGCTCCCATTCTGTTTTGAGCTAAAGGTCTGTTTTCTGTACGCGTCATCAAGATATCGTAATTCTTTTCTATTATCTGATTCAGCCCATTAGAAGATGCTACTACTAGAAAACCACCAATAATAAGTGCGAGTAATTCTGTCCAATTCAACGTATTTGAATAACCGATTAGGTAACCGAATATAGATGATAAGACTACAGTGAAAGTGAGCCTAAACTTAATCAGTTGACTGTAGTCTTGTAACTTGGCTTTTATGCCTATAGATTCAGTATGTATACTGGCTGATTTCAATGTGATATTAGTGCTCTTTTGTAGCGTTTATAAAAGTACTGCAAATATAAAACTGTAGTATGAATATACCTGCACCTAAACTTATATGGAACAGTTTTGATATAGATGCACTGAACTCTAAAAGTGCAAGAGGTCCCCATAGCATCTGCCCTATAGATAATAGCATAACCCATTTGACATAGGTACTTAATTCACTACTTTTTGGTAATTTTATGTATTGATAGATGCTGACTACCAGTACTAAAGCACCCAATATGGCGTGCCACTGAAAGGTAGGATACATTGCATCTATTCTCTGGACAGGAGTAGCTATAGGCACTACCATGTCATATAGTTCACGCACTTCTGCTCCTAATACCACCTGTACAGTACTTAGAATTAAAACTAAGATTCCAATTCGTTTTGTTGTTTGGTCTTTCTCGGTAAAGTCTTTTTGTACGGCGTATCTTCTTGCCAGTATAAAAAAAGAGATACTCGCAAAAGCAGCGATAAAATGTATGGTAACTATACCGCCTAACAAATTACTGTTAACCACTACGGCTCCGAGTAATGCATTGACAAAAACAAAAATAAAGCCTGCTAAGGTGAACCAAAACACCTTAGAATTCTTTTGTAGATATTTTATGCTCAATAGGAAACATATAAAGACAATAATACCGGTAAGAGCTCCCCAAAGTCGATTTATGTATTCTACGTACGCTTTTACTACATTAAATTGATGTGTTTCTTGAAGCTGGCCGTTTTCTCTAATTTCTAGTGCTTTTTTTTTCAAGCCTATGACATCTAGCAGTGCGGTAAACCTTTTAGTCTTAACTATACGCTGATTTTTAAAATACTCCTCATAATTACTAGGTAAATCTGATTCTGAGATAGGAGGGACGTACTCACCAAAGCATTTTGGCCAGTCGGGACAGCCCATCCCACTGCCTGAACTTCTAACTAGCCCGCCTATAACAAAAAGCATAAAGATCAAAAAGATCGAGAGCCAATTAATTTTTAGGTATGAATTACTCGTTTGCATTTTGTTTAAAATAATATCTGTGTGGCAAAAAAAAGCCGTAACCAAATCAGTTGGGTACGGCTTTTAGTCTGCACTACTTATGCAATGCGTGGTTTAAACCAATCTCGTATGAGTGTAAAAAAGGATGCCCTTTCTGTCACTGGTTCATCACTGGTAGATGGAGAAGTTATTTTCTTTGTTTCAAAGAGCTCGATTTCTTGATCTTCATCAGGTACATTCTGCATTTTGAAATCCTCCTCATATGCTGGATTACTATAATCATATGCCCATCTGTAAACTGTAGGGATCTCTCCTGGCCAGTTACCGTGTATTCTTTCTACAGGTGTAGTCCATTCCAAAGTATTCGCCTGCCAAGGATTTTGACTAGCTTTCTTTCCAATAAAGATACTGGAAAAGAAATTATATATAAAGACCAATTGTGCTAAGCCACTTAAAATTGCAGCTAATGTCATTAATACATTGACATCTGCCCAAACACCATACTCAGGAAGCAGTGTGAATGCATAATACCTTCGTGGTACACCCGCTAATCCCATAAAGTGCATCGGAAAGAACACTAAATATGCAGAGACAAATGTTAACCAGAAGTGTATGTAACCTAAAGGCTTATTCATTAACCTCCCAAACATTTTTGGGAACCAATGATAAATACCAGCTAGCATACCAAATATGGCTGCACAACCCATAACTATATGGAAGTGACCCACGACAAAATAAGTATCATGTAGTTGAATATCTAGGGTAGCATTTCCTAAGAAAATACCAGTTAAACCTCCAGAAATAAAGAACGATACAAGTCCAATAGCGAACATCATAGCATTGGTAAACCTGATGTTTCCTCTCCACAATGTAGCAAGGTAATTAAATGTCTTGACTGCTGATGGAACGGCTATAATAAGTGTAGTGACCAAGAATACCGCTCCTAGTAGCGGATTCATTCCGGTAATAAACATATGATGTCCCCATACGACAAATGATAGGAATGCAATACCAAGTAATGATATAACCATAGCGGTGTAACCGAAGATAGGCTTTCGTGAGTTTATTGCGATTACTTCTGAGGTAATACCAAGTGCTGGCATAATAATAATATAAACCTCTGGGTGACCAAGGAACCAAAACAAATGTTGGAATAAAACTGGACTACCACCGGTATGTTCTAAAGCTCCAGCAGAACCTAAGTATATATCAGAAAGATAAAAACTCGTGCCAAAACCACGATCAAACACTAAAAGTAGTGCTCCACCTAGCAATACTGGGAAAGCTAACAGTCCGAGAACTGCAGTAAGAAATAATGCCCAGACCGTGAGTGGAAGTCTAGTCATAGACATTCCTTTAGTTCTCATATTTAAAACTGTGCTTATATAATTGATACCACCTAATAGTGATGAAGCTATGAAAAGTATAATAGCTGATAACCATAATGTCATACCCATACCAGATCCTGGCATAGCTTTCGGCAATGCACTCAAGGGAGGGTAAATAGTCCACCCGCCAGACGCTGGTCCAGTCTCCACAAATAAAGATGAAAGTAAAACGATACTACTTATGAAAAAGAACCAATAAGAGAGCATGTTCATCATGGGTGATGCCATATCTCTGGCACCTATCTGTAGCGGTAGCAGTAAATTAGCAAAAGTACCACTCAAACCAGCTGTAAGTACGTAGAATACCATTATAGTGCCGTGCATAGTCACTAAAGCCATGTAGTATCCGGCATCCAGTTTACCATCCGGAGCCCATTTACTACCGAATAGCCATTCCAGTATAGGGAATGACATGTCAGGATAAGCTAACTGTAGACGAAAGGCAATTGACATTCCCATTCCAATAAGGCCCATTATGATGCCTGTAATTAAAAATTGTTTGGAGATCATCTTATGATCCATACTAAAGACATACTTCGATATGAAGCTCTCCTTATGATGGTGATGTTCTTCGGTGTGTGCGTGTGCTACTGCTGTACTCATTTTTTTAATTTGCTCTTATAAATTAATTTAATGCTACTGTTTCAATACCTTCTTCAGTACTTTCTGTTTCCGCGTTTTCAGTTTCTTCTTTATTAACAAACAAACCTGCTTGTTCGTTCATCCACTTGTCATAAGATTTTTGATCTTCTACTACAATCTTCATTCTCATGTTGAAGTGAGCATTACCACATATCTTATTACATACTAAATAGTAATCAAATTCAGGATCTCCTTTTATAGCTCTCATTTCTTCCGTACTCCTTATTGGTTTGAATGTAAATTCAGTAGGGAGTCCCGGCACTACATTCATCTGAGCACGAAAATGAGCTAGGAACGCTGAGTGTATAACATCTCGCGCTCTGAATTTTAAAGTTACCAGCTTATTATTTACAAGATGAATTTCTCCGACTACCTGGTCGTCATCACCTTCTCCAGTGAACATACTTCCTTCCTCTACCTTGAGAGCTCCATTAAGCCGTTCTATCTGAGTATTTCTTGCTCTTATAGTCAGTCTCAGATCATCTTCTACTTCTCCATCTTCATACGTAGCTATTTTCCTGAGTTGAGACTTTCTGTCATCATCTACAAGTCCACCTAGTCCAGATTTTAAAACTGCTAGTTCCTTGGGTATCCTTGCTATACCTGCTTCCATTGCTACTATATCTTCTTGTAGCTCTGTGATAAGACCTGATGCGTGTTCTTTATTGGCAACACCTAATGGATTCATACCGTTGATGAGATTGTAATTAGCTTTACCTAATTTACCATCCTCTCCTGGATATCTTGCATTCCAGCCAAATTGATAAGCGAATACCTCGATGTGTTGTGAATCTTCACTTGCATTATTTCGCAGGATTTCATTCCACATTTTAAATCCTCCAGATACTAAAACAGTTAAGACTACAGCAGGTACTAACGTCCACACATATTCCAGGTTGTTGTTATGAGATAGAAAGTAAGCTTTTCTTCCTGGTTTTTGTCTGTACTTGAACGAAAAGAAAAATAGAAGGAACTGTGTAATAAAAAATACCGGTAAGGTAGCTATCCAAGTCCATCCCATCATTCGGTCAAGTTCTATTCCGTGTTCAGATGCTGATCCTAACTCAAATAATGAATATTGGTTATGTATGGAATACTCATAAATAGATAATCCAAAGAAACCGACTAGGAAGACTAGCATCATATATGCATTTATGTTATTCCAATTAACGATTTCTTTTCCAGTAATGTTAGAGACAAGCTCTAATATACCAAAAATCATCAAAATGATAACGAATACTATAAGCACCATCAAGGCTATAGCCCAGTTAATATTATTGAATAAAGAATCACTAACAGGAGCTACTGCTTCTGTACCGGTGGGTTCAGAAACTATAACGGGATCTCCGTCTCCTCCATTGTCTATCCACATCACTATAGAGGTGATTTCTTTATCACTTAGGTTTTCGAAGATGTTCATAGCAGCACCATTATACTCGTCGTATATTGCTTTTGCTCTTGTATCTCCGGATTTAATAAGTTTCTGATTGTTTTTTATCCATGCATTTAACCAAGTGTAATCTTCTTCGTACTTATCTACTACTCCAGCTAAAGCAGGACCTACTACTTTATTGTTTAAGGCATGACAAGAAGCACAATTAGCCTGAAAAAGAAGACTACCTTCTTCTATGCGGGCATCTGTACCTTCCTCACCGGCTATAGGTCTAGTAAGATTATTCTTGTAGCCAAATGATTGCTGAATGAAAAGCAATCCTACTACTAGTAAGAACCATTTTGTGTGTTGTTTAAATCTAGATAACATCTAATTAATCTGTTTTCTTTGAGTTGAATTTATCGTGAGGCAAAAATACTTTCTATTTTATATTAACATAACACGTGACGGACAAATAATGCACATTATAAAAACTTTTTAGACTGTATATAAATAGAGCTAAGAACAAACATTATAAAATACAAAAAGAGGGGAGACCCCTCTTTTTGAAACCAAAAACTAAAACTAAAATATAGCTATCAATCACTTTTGGATTAACAGCTACAACAAAGGTAATTTTATGTAGGCTTTTGATGTGTCACAACCTAGTCATATCAAGGAATTGGTAAATATTAACAATTAAATAGTTTGATATATCTTTTGATATTGATTTAATAATTTTCCGGAATCAAAATACTGTAAACGCTCAGCTATATTTTCTTCATATGTAGCTCGTTTAACACGGTCCAAAAGCACATTTAAACAAGTGATTATTTCTTCTTTTTTAAGTGGGTTAAAGTAAATAGCTGCATTACCGCCTACTTCTGGCATACTGCTGACATTAGAAGTAGCCACAGTCTTACCATGTGTAAATGCTTCTAATATTGGTATTCCGAATCCCTCATATTCAGATGGATAGATACAAAAATCACATTTTGCATACAATAAGCCTAATGTATCGTCTGATACATCGGTCATTAATGTTATATTATTTGTGGCATTTGAAGCATTGAGAACTTTCGCATAAGTATCACCTTTTCTACCTGCTATGACTAAGTGAGTATCTGTCACTATACTTTTATACGCACTCACTAAGTTAAGAAGGTTTTTTCGTTTAGTAAACCCGCTGACACACAATATATAGTTCGTTTTAGGAGGGTAAGCGTATTCATCCTCTGTGTAAGATTTGCTAGATTTTACACTCAGTGGAATTACTTTTATTTTATCACTGCTAGTATTTAGAATATTTATAAGGTCATCCTTGGTTTGATAACTTGGTACTATTATGATGTGGGCGTATTTTATAGCGTAGTTAAGTTTTGCTTTATAAATCAGTTTGTCAATACTATTATAATATTCTGGATACCTTATGTTTATAAGGTCGTGTATAGTGACTATTGTTTTTATAGTAGTGCGGTGTATACCAAAAGGGATCTCATTACTTAGTCCGTGATACACTTCAATACCGTCATTTACCAAGTCTTTTACGATATTTCGAGATCTCCATATTGCAGAGAAAAATCGCAGTTTTCCTTTTGGGCTATGTACAGGTAACGTATGGGTACGTGGGGAAGTATGATATAAGTGATACTCGTCCTTATTTGAGTTTTGAAGTCCGTCTATTAGCCACTTAGAGTAGTTTCCTAATCCAGTTTTGTTATTGAAATAGCGTTTTGCATCAAAACCAATTTTCATTTATACAGCTACTTGAAAATCGCGTAGAACGTCGTTTAAGGAAGTTTTTTTATTAGTAGATTCTTTTCTAGTACCTATTATGAGAGCACAGTTCACGCCATATGTTCCAGCAGGAAACTCTTTATTAATACTGCCTGGTATCACTACGCTTCGAGCAGGTACACGTCCTTTATAAATTATTGGTTCTGGACCGGACACGTCTATTATTTTGGTGCTCATGGTGAGTGTCACTCCGGCACCTATCACAGCTTCACTTTCTATGTGTACTCCTTCTACTATAATGCATCTACTTCCTATGAAGCAGTTGTCTTCTATGATTACGGGTGCAGCTTGTACGGGTTCTAGTACGCCACCTATACCTACACCGCCACTTAGGTGTACGTTTTTTCCTATCTGAGCACAGCTTCCTACCGTAGCCCAAGTGTCCACCATGGTTCCACTGTCTACATATGCACCTATATTGATATAGCTTGGCATCATGACTACACCTCTAGCCAAGTATGCTCCATACCTTGCTACAGCGTGAGGCACTACTCTTACACCTTGTGCTGCGTAGTCTTTTTTGAGGGACATTTTATCGTGAAATTCAAATGGTCCTATTTCTATAGTCTCCATCTGCTGTATTGGGAAGTACAGTATTACGGCTTTTTTTACCCAGTCATTCACCTGCCATCCAGAGTCCGTAGGCTCAGCGCATCTAAGCTTCCCTTTGTCTAGAAGCTCTATTACTTGCCTTATGGTATCTTTAGTTTCATCTGTCTTGAGCAGTTCTCTATTTTCCCAAGCAGCTAATATTATTTGCTGTAATTTTTCCATGTTTGTATTGGTATAGCGAAGGTATAAAATTATCTTTTTAGATGTGCAACAGACTCAGAAGAAGAAAATCGTGGGGATACTGAACTAAATAGAGAGATTAACTTAAAGATACACTCATGCTACCTGCAACTTCTTCATAGCTTATGTGCTCTTTAAGTGTAGTGGCTAGAGAGATTCCTACAAAATTAGCTTGTATGGGGAACTTGTGATGATCTCTGTTAGCTAATACGGCAGTACGCACACTCAGAGGATTGTGATTTAGTACTTCTCTTAGTGCTGCTACCATAGTGGACCCTGAGTTTAAAACGTCATCTACTAAGAGTACTGATTTACGTTCTAAAGTAGTGACTAAATCTATGGAAACATTTTTTTGTAGTGGATTACTTTTATCTAAAGATATAGTACCTCGCTGTACACTTAAGTCACTAAACTTGAGTATTCTTGTTTGTATTTTGGTGGCTATATCTGTACCACGGTGAGATAACCCAAGTAAAATAATCTCTTTCTCACCATAATAGCGTTCTATTATTTGCCAAGCAATACGATCTAGTTTTAGCGAAATCTGATCGTGATTTAGTACCAATAGTTTTCCCATTGAATTATGATTTAAACGGAACTACACCATTTTCTATAATTTGGAGTATTGTGTGATGTATTTCCATTGTTTGCTCTATAAGTGAGTGCACTCCATCATTGTATATGACCCAATCTGCCATACTCATACGTTCTCGATCTGTTCGTTGATTCTGGATACGCTTCAGTATATCTTCACGTTTCACGTGATCTCGCTTTATTATGCGTCCTATTCTAGTTTCTATAGGAGAAGTGACCACTATTACTTTATGCAGGCTTTTATAGCTTTCACTTTCAAATAGGAGTGCCGCTTCTTTGAGTGAGTATGGCTTATCTTTATGCTCTAATGTCCATATCTCATAGTCCTTCATGACTGCTGGATGTACTATGCTATTCAGTATTTTTAGTTGTTCTTCATTGTTAAACACAACCTTACCTAGGTACTCCCTGTTCAGTTCATCTTTTCTGGTAAAACTATCCCATCCAAAATTGTCAGTGATCGCCTTACGAAGGTCTTTATCATTGCTCATGAGCCATTTTGCCCTCGAATCAGCGTCATATATGGGTACATTTAACTTACCGAAAATTGTACATACAGTAGATTTTCCAGCACCCATACCCCCCGTTATTCCTATTCTAAGATGCTGCATCTGTCTATGTTTATTTTATTTTTCGGAAGGAGCAGTATTAAGTAGGGCAGATGCCTCCATATTTATGGCTGCTCTGTTTACTTTTAATTTACTTCCTTCACCTGTATCTAAAACACAAGTAAGGTCTTTTAGTTCTACTATTTTACCATGAATTCCCCCAGTAGTTACTACTTTATCTCCTTTTTTTAGTTCTGAAATAAATTGCTTCTGTTTTTTTTGTTTCCTTATCTGAGGCAGAAAAAAGAAAATATACATTACTGCTATTAGCAGTACCGGAAATATTAATCCTCCATCCATATCAATTGTCTTTCTTTTCTACGTAAACTTTTATTTGTAAAGTTGTCTTTACAGGATTAGTATTTGCTAATATAGTAATATCTTTAGTCTGCATATCACTTTTTCCTGCAGAGTTAAACTCTACTTTTATTACTCCGTCTTCTCCTGGTGCAATAGGCTCTTTTGGAGGACTAGGTATAGTACATCCGCAACTAGCTGTAGCACTTGATATTACTAAATCAGCGTCACCAGTATTTGTGAATTTAAATGTATGTTCTACTTTTTCACCTTCAGTGATAGTGCCAAAATCATGACTTTTATCATTTCCAAAATCTAGTTTTGGCTCTTTAGCATTAAGTGCATCAGTTTCTATTGCTGCTGATTCTATACTAGACGTATCCTTAGGGGCATCTTTACAAGCTGAAAGAATCACTAGGAATGCAAATGTGATTATTGTTTTATTCATATTTTTATTGTTACTTTTTTATTGCTGTGTGTAAAAAAATGTACCGCAAAATTAAGCGTTATAAGATTTAACCTATAAGACCTCGGCCTTTTTTGTTAATAACACCTTTTATTTTCCAGTCTTGTAGTATCTTATCCAATGTTCCATTGAGAAATTTAGAGCTTTTTGGGGTGCTGTACATTTTTGCAATTTCTATATATTCATTGAGGGTTACCTTGACAGGTATCATAGGCATATACTTAAACTCGATAAGTGCCATCATCATCAGCATATAATCTATCTTAGTGATTCGCTCACTATCCCAGCCAGGAGTATACTGACCTATAGATTCTTCTACTTCAATTCTATGCTCAAAAAAGAGTGAGACTAAATCATCTGCCATCTGGAGATCCTCTACCTCATTTTTAAATAGCTTAGGTATGGATACTGTTTGCTTATTTGTGTAGTGTTCCAATACTTTTTCTACACTTTTAAGCATCGGAATTTTCTCATCGTAATAGTAGATGTTGTGCTCTTCCATTAGCTGCTCAAACTCAACGGAGTCTAGCATCATATACTTATATATGTAACTGGCAAAGGCTGCTTGGTTTTCAAAAGTCAGTTCGTTAGCCATTAACTCCTTATAAATATCTGACTCTTTTATCTGTTTATATATGATAAACATAATATCACGGTCTGTTTGCCAATCCATAGTAGGTTTAACCATATAAGCAGCCAATTTTTCATTTTCAGCAAGAGCTGTAAAAAATGGATTTTCTGTCCATATTTTAAAAGATTTTAAATCCTCCTCTGTCGTTGTGAATTTGAAGTCAGATGGGTTATGCTCAGTGTTTATAAAATGACTAAGCTCGGGTCCAAAAGCTAAAACTCCTAGGAAATTCGTTCCTAAGCCCCGGATTGACTTTTTCACATTACTGGCTATAATATTTGGTCTAGAGTTGTCTTGCCCAAATTCACCAAAAAGCACCTGAAATGTTTTGATACGTATAAGTCGTCTATTTAGCATTTGTATTATTCAAAGAAATAAGGGGACAAACCTACATATTTTTTAAGTGCAACTTGCCCTAATTGAGGCATTTATTTTTAAATATATGCTAGTGCCATTCTATACGTGCAGTGGTCATATCAAGCTATATTAAAAACTACATTTTCTTTTGTGAAATTTTTTGTGGTAAAGATTAACTTTTTTAAGCGAGCAATAGCAACCTCGCAATGTCAAAACACAACTCT
>CAWVTM010000010.1:0-32844 GCA_963933305.1 uncultured bacterium | reverse complement strand
TGTAGTAATATGAAATAGTGCATCTCCTTGGTTTACTATGGGTGCGTGATTATTACAGATTATATATCCTGCATACGGAGCTTTTATTGCACGCTCTGAAGTACCAAAAGGATCTGAAACACTGCCCAGTAGTTGCCCCTTCTCTACTAGACTTCCCAGTACTTTAAAGCCACGGTACATTCCAGATTTAGGTGCACGAAGCCAAGAACTCTTGGTTACTAGGTGCTGCTTTATAGCCGGTGCTAGGATTGTATCATCGTTATCACTTCTAAATCCAAGATAATGTAAAACTTTTAAAGTTCCTTCTAAAGCACGCTGAGTTACTATTCTGTCAAGTTCTAGTGACTTTCCACCTTCAAAAAGCAACACTTTTTTACCTAAATCTGTGACAGATTTCCTGAAGGATTTTTCCTTTATAGCCGAGTTTATAATGAACTTACAGCCAAAGACTTTAGCTAAAGCTAGAGTCTTACTATCAGTACTATCTATCCTAGTCTGAGAGTAATTGAATCGTTGATCTCCTCCAGTATGAAAATCTATGCAATAGTCTATATGAGGAATAATTTCATTCATAATAGCAAAAGCAAATCTAGAAGCTAATGGACCTGTCTTAGACCCAGGAAAAACACGATTTAAATCTCTTCCGTCAGGGAATTTACGCTCTTGATTGAGGAATCCAAATACATTGACGACGGGAATACAAATAATGGTGCCTTTCTCAGGAATATTATACTTTTTATGAATAAGCTGCCTCACTATTTCTACACCATTCAACTCATTGCCATGTATGCCTGCGGTGAATAATATTGTGGGACCCGGTATTTTAGACCGTTGTATAATAACGGTAACATCTAAAGGAGTCCCCGTATGTAGTTTTGCTATGTCAAGATTTATGACTGTCTTGCCGTAGCCTATTTCTTTATTGAGTATTACCACCTACTAGTCAGCGTTACGCTCTATGTATCTTATGATGGCTTTAGCTATATCTTTTCCAGTAGCAGCTTCTATGCCTTCTAATCCAGGAGAAGAATTAACTTCCATTATCTTAGGTCCATTTTTTGACTGTAACATATCTACACCAGCTATACCAAGGCCCAATACTTTAGTAGCCTTGAGAGCTGTGTTCTCTTCCGCTTCGGTAAGTTCTATTATGGTGGCAGAACCTCCTCTGTGCAGGTTACTTCTAAACTCACCCTCTTTTCCTTGACGTTTCATGGCTCCCACTATTACTCCATCTATTACAAATGCACGTATATCGGCACCTCCAGCTTCTTTGATAAATTCCTGCACCATTACACGAGCATTCAGTCCTTGAAATGCCTCTAACACAGAGCTAGCAGCACTTCTAGTCTCCGCCAAAAGTACGCCTACACCTTGGGTGCCTTCCAATAGTTTTATTACACAAGGAGGTCCTCCTACTTTTTTTATCAAACTATCTGGATCTTTAGAATAGTCTGTAAAGGCTGTTTTTGGTAAATTTATGTTGGCTCTAGACAAAATTTGCAATGAGCGAAGTTTATCTCTAGACCTCACTAATGCTTGTGATTCTGTGGTAGTGAATACTTTCATCATCTCAAACTGACGTACTACAGCTGTACCAAAAAAAGTTACAGAAGCACCTATTCGAGGTATTATCGCATCAAAACCTTCGAGCAACTCACCTTGATAATAAAGCTGTGGATTCTTCTTCTCTATTACTATGTCACACTTTAAATGGTCTATGACTACCATTTCATGACCTCTTTTTTCTCCAGCTTCTACTATTCTCTTGGTAGAGTATAGTCTTGGATTTCGAGAAAGTACTCCTATTTTCATTTTTGAGATCTTAATAGTCTTTATTTACCCAGCACTTCACTGCTCACACCTGTGAAACTGAACCCTCCATCGTGAAAAAGATTTTGCATAGTGACCATCTTAGTATAATCAGAAAATAATGAGATGCAATAATCAGCACAAGCATTGGCATCAGCATTTCCCAAAGGAGACATCTTAGCGGCATAGCTTATGAAATCATCAAACCCTTTGACTCCGCTGCCGGCTGTAGTTACTGTAGGAGACTGAGAAATAGTATTAACACGCACTTTAGACTTCTTACCATAATGGTAACCAAAATTACGAGCAATACTCTCTAGTATGGCTTTACTCTCTGCCATTTCACTGTAATCAGGGAATACACGCTGAGCAGCTATATAGGTAAGTCCCAATACTGACCCCCAATCATTTATAGCCTCTTTTTGATAGCAAGCTTGTATCATCTTATGAAATGATAGAGCAGATATATCATATGTTTTATGTGTCCAATCATACTTTAGGTCGGTATATGGTCTACCTTTTCTTACGTTAAGACTCATTCCTATGGAGTGCAGCATAAAGTCAAACTTACCACCAAAGTGCTCCATTGACTTATCTACGAGCTCTAGTACTTGATCATTATCTGTCACATCACACGGTATGATAGGTGCATTTAGCTTCTCTGAAAGTTCCTTGATAGCTCCCATACGCATAGCTATAGGTGCATTTGTAAGTACTATTTCAGCTCCTTGCTCTACACATTTCTCAGCCACTTTCCACGCTATAGACTGGCTGTCTAGTGCTCCTGAGATTATTCCTTTTTTTCCTTTTAAGAGATTGTTTGACATAAATTATTTATTAAGCTTTGCAATGTTAGAAAAATAAAACACTTTTGACCGAGAATGAATAAGCTTTTTTATACAATAACTTTTGCGGCCCTATTTTTGGCTGCGTGCAACTCGGCTTCTGAAAGTAATGCACTAGACTCCGCATCAAAAAATATACAGTTTGGGGATGCTGGCACCACCACATTTCAAAGCATAGATAGCTTCGCTATTACAGCAGATTACTATCCCAATAAAGGGGCTAAGGGTATTATAATATTACTTCACCAAGCTAAGTTTAGTAGAGGTGAGTATAAGCAGATAGCTAAAGTTCTTGTGGATTCAGGTTTTGCTTGTTTAGCAGTAGATCTAAGAAGTGGCGGCGAAGTAAATGGAATTAAAAATGAGACTGCAGCAAAGGCTACTGAACTTGGTAAGTCTACTGAGTTTATGGATACTAGGCAAGATATAGTATCTGCTATCAATTTTGTAGCTAAAAATACAGCTAAAGAAATATACCTTTGGGGTAGCTCTTATTCTGCCTCATTAGCTCTTATGGAAGCAGTGAATAATAGAAATATAAAAAAAGTAGTAGCATTTAGCCCTGGTGAGTATCTGAGTACTCAAAATACGGTGAAAGAAGTAGTCTCTAGCCTTATTAAGCCAGTATTCATTACAGGAGCAAATGCAGAATTTGATGTTATAGTGAAACCTATAGCAGGGGTTATTCCGAGCAAGAATTTAGTGGTTTACAGACCAGAGGGAGTGAGTGATCACGGATCAAAAACGCTGTGGCTAAATGGAAAAGAAACGGACTTAACGTACGAAAAAGTTATTGCCTTTCTTAGAAAATAGGCTAGCTCAGAGGACCAGAAACTTCCTTCTAATCGGGAGGCTATCGCTTTTTCTTATTTCATAAATAACAAGACCTCTAGGAAGTACGGCATCACGAAGCGCTACATACTTACTTATAGTTTTAATAGATGTAATGAACTGTCCACTAGATGAGTAGAATACTATCTCTAGCTCATCTTCGCCTGTGCTTTTAAAGTGAATTACACTGGACTCCGTAGCAGGGTGAGGTGAAATGAGTACTTCGTTCTGTATGTAAATAACTAACTCTGATATCACGTACGAATAGCCATAATTACCTAACTCAAGTTTCAGATAATTCAATGTGTTGTAATGCGGATTTTCGAGTACATAGGTATAGTCTTTTTCTGAGGCATCACCGCATACGCCAAAGTAGGTTCCCTTTCTTTGAAAACCTTCTGTAGAATCTTGCGATACTTCTATGTGTATGTCTGTACAGGTGAAACCTGCTCTGGTAGTCCAAGACATGTATATTTTACCATCTATTGCTTGAGCTTTAAAATCCTTTACGTACGGACTGTACACCTGAGCTGTGGCACTGATGCAGAATATAAATAGTGTAGCTACTGATAATAGTAACTTACCAAACACGATTATATGGCTATTTTTGCAACTCATTTTATTGTATACATTTTGAATAACATAGAATCTACACTTCACCAGGTACTTACTTCGGATAAACTCTTTTTACTTGGTGGACCTTGTGCCATAGAGAGCGAGAAAATCACATTAGAAACTGCAGAATTCCTTACTAAGTTAACGGATAGGTTAGGAATTCCTTACGTTTATAAGTCATCGTACCGTAAAGCTAACAGAACTAAAGCGTCCTCATTCACAGGAATAGGAGATGAGAAAGCTCTAAAACTACTTGGTAAAGTGCGCTCCGAGTTTGGAGTGCCTACAGTGACTGATATACATGAAAGCCATGAGGCAGAGATGGCAGCTGAGTATGTAGATGTACTACAGATTCCAGCATTTTTATTTAGACAGACAGAATTACTGCAGGCTGCAGCTAAGACGGGAAAGGTTATAAATATCAAGAAAGGTCAGTTCGCAGCCGCAGAAGCTATGAAATTTGCTGCTACTAAAGTAGAAGAGGCCGGAAATAGTCAAATTATGCTTACCGAAAGAGGAAATATGTTTGGCTACGGTGATATGATCATAGACTATAGAAATATTATCTGGATGAAAGAAATGGGATATCCTGTAATAATGGATGTCACTCACTCACTACAGCAACCTAATAATGGGAGCGGAGTGACTGGCGGATTGCCTATGCTAATAGAGCCTATGGCTAAAGCAGCGGTAGCTGTAGGAGTAGACGGTCTATTTATAGAGACACATCCTGATCCTAGTACTGCTCTCAGTGATGGAGCTAATATGCTTCCACTTCATAAGATGGAGGAGCTATTGACTAAGCTACTCAGACTCAGAGAGAGTTTGTGAAATTCATAGTTGTTCCTGTTCTATAGTTTAGCTATTTACATGAATGAAGGTAGGTCTTTATTTATTTTTTGTATTGATAAAATATCGAATGTAAACTATGACTCACAACTTTCCTTCTGTTTCTAAGACGCTCCAGCAAAAAGAGAGGAAAACTGGTTACCCAATTTTCCTCTCTGCTGACTAACCAATTAAATCAAATTTACCCACGGACATAACGAAGGTTGGATGACTAATATTTTACCGATGGAATGAAAAGCATTTGAATTAGCGTTTATATCGCAGTTATGCTCGTAAGTTTTTTTCTAAATCACAAGTGTAGAGGTGAGTTTATCTGTGTTTCATTTTTCATTTGTTTCAAAGTCAAGGGTGTTATCCCTACTCGTACCTTCAGTCAAATATATGGACCTTATAGTCGTACTAAAACCTCCACCACCGATCGTTCTTATTACTGGATTATGCTCAAATGGATATGTATCTCCACTGCTTTGATTTAAAAGGATATTAAGTTCCATCACATAAACAGCCAAAAAGTATTTTCTAGTCAGATCAGATAGTGATTCTGTTTTATAGTGTACTGTAAGTGTAGCGTCATTTATTATGCTATGAACGCCTAGTGCTATTTCAGGATTTTATTACCTTAATTTCAAACTCTCTAGTGGTTTTTGATTTAGTATTGCTATGGTGTATGCTACCTCCGTTTAGCAACATTCCATTGTAGTTATTTACCCACAGCTGAGGAGTATACTTCTGTCCAGTTCTGTTAGCTACTAGTGCGGTATTGACAACTGTTATCATAGCAGATTTATATTTTATCTATCTGGTTATTATAACTTTTATTTTGTTTCTCAACCCATTTATTCTGCATCTGAATTCAAAAAGTTATAAAATACTTACACCGTATGTGGTATTAATAAATATTTTCGCAGCCTAATTTAATATATATTATAATCATATGGCATTATATCTAACAGACATTGTCTCAGTATCAGGAAAACCAGGTTTACATCAACTTGTAGGAAAACGTGCAAATGGACTCATAGTAGAATCTTTAGATGCAGCTAAAAAAAGATTTCCAACTAGTCTCACTCAGAAAGTGTCTTTTCTTAGTGATATTAGTATGTATACGTATGACGGGGATGAAAAGTTAGAGAATATTCTTAAGAGCTTACACACGGTAGCAGAAAGTGGGTTAACGTTAGTATCTAAAAAGAGTAGTGCGGATGAAGTACATGTATTTTTCAGAAAAGTATTGGAAAATTTTGATGAGGATCAGGTATATAACTCAGATATTTTAAAACTAGTTAGTTGGTATAAGGTATTGAAAGAGATATTGGATTTTGATCAACTTACAGAGCCGGAAGCAGATGATAAGAAAGCAGCTAAGAAAACTGCAAAAACACCTAAACAAACTGCTACTCCTAAATCTGCACCAAAAGCTCAAAGTAGAGCAAAAGGAGGTGTGAAGAAAACGGGGAACCTTAAGGCAGGATAGTGCTCACTTAGCTTTGGCTAATTTAGTATCTTGTCTATTATTACATTTTCTCATCATCTTAGACTAAATGTCTATTCACTTGTATTATGCTTACCGCATCATTGTGTTTCGTAGATCGAGATAGTTAAGTGCATTAATTTCTATTTCGTCCACTTTTCTACTTCTTATCCAGATGCTTTCATCATAGAAAAGCAGCACAAAGGGCTGCTGAGCAATTAGCTCCTCTTCTAACGCACTGAAAAGTATGAATCTTTCTGATGATTCCCCTGCTGATAGTAGTTTTTCATAAGCAGCGTCAAATAGTTTAGAATTTAATCGTGTATAGTTGGGACCATTTGGTGCTTTATTGGGGCTATAGAAACACGCCATGTAGTTTTCACCATCAGGGTAGTCCGCTATCCAACTGCTTCTGAAAAAAGTTAAGTCTCCAGCACTTTTCTGTTGTTTTAATAAGCTACTTGGGACTACATCTATTTTGATTTTTATATCTATTTCTGCACAGTTTTTTTGTACGAGTATGCAGAGATCTAAGTAGTTTGATGTCGTAGTAAGTATAAGTGGTTTAGATTGTGATATACCACTTTTGGCTAAGTACTCTTTAGCCAATTTAGGATCAAAATAGTTCTCTTCTGCCATACGATATGCAGGAAGCCCTTTAGGTGAAAAGCCTCCATCAGCAGGTTTACCTACACCGTTTCTCAGATACTTTATCATAGCCTCTCTGTCTATACAGTGATGTATAGCCTTTCTGAAATTTAGATTACTCACTGCAGAGGATTCATCCTCCATATTAAACGCCAGGTACTCGGTATTTAAAAACGGGGTTTTAATAAGCTTAAAGCCTTCGGTATACTTTTCTTTCAATAAGCCCTCTGCTGTTAGTATCTCATCTTTAAAAGAGCTTTCTAGACCAGTAAATAAATCAAGGTTACCTTGTGTAAACTCTAGTAGCTCAGTTTGTTTACTCTGTATAAACGAAATAGATATCGCATCTATGTTCGTTTTAGCATCTTCCCAATATGTAGGGTTTTTAATTAAGTTTAGTTTTATTCCACTAGCCCAGTTAGCATATCTAAAGATACCTGTTCCCACTGGATGTATACCAAAATTCTTACCATAATGACTAACAGCCTCTTTGGGTACTACTGAGCAGTAAGCCATAGTGAGCATACTGAGCAGAGGAGTATATGGCTTAGTGAGTCGTATCTGAAAAGTACTATCGTTTGGTGCTGAAAATGGATTTTGGTCTGCTATGATACCGTTAAAGATCCATGCTCCGTCCGATGCTACCTTCGGATCAATGATCCGCTGTAGAGAATACACAAAATCTTGAGCGATAACCGTTCTTTGGATACCGTTAAAAATAGGGTCATTGTGGAAAAGTACTCCTTTTCTGATTACAAAAGTATACGTTTTGGAGTCTTCAGATATAGACCAACTCTTAGCAAGGGAAGGGACTACGTTTAGATTGCTATCCAGCTGAAGTAGACCGTTAAATAGCTGATTTACAGTTCTTATGTTTTCTTGAGTACGTGCGTACGCAGGATCTAATGATGTAATTCCGGTCTGACTATTAAACCGTAAAATGTTTTTTTGACTTCTAGAATCTTCAGTTCTACAAGAAATCAACATAATAGTGATGTGTATAACTATGAAAAACCTGTTAACTATCAAGATGGTATTGTGTTTAGATTTGAATTTCAAACATTGATAAAGGTGAGACCAAAGGTTACATATTACGGACATTCGTGCTTTTCAGTAGATTTAGGGGGTAAAAATATACTCTTTGATCCATTTATATCACCAAATCCGAAAGCAAGTATAATAGATGTATCCACACTGATGCCAGATGTGATACTAATAACTCACGGTCATGGTGATCATATAGCTGATGCTGTAAGCATAGCAAAGCAAAGTAAAGCTCAGGTGATAGCACCTTACGAAATCACAGAGTGGCTGCAAAAACAAGGTGTTGAGAACTGTTTTCCTATGAATACGGGTGGTAGTATAAATCTTGGGTTTGCTAGTGTGAAACTTGTAAGAGCAGAGCACAGTAGCTCTTTTCCAGATGGTAGTTATGCAGGAGATGCCGTAGGGTTTGTGATAAAATCACCGCATACTTGTTTTTATTATGCTGGAGATACAGCTCTTACCTTAGATATGCAGCTCATTCCGATTCAATTCAAGTTGGACTTTGCCTTTTTACCCCTTGGAGATAACTTCACCATGGGTCTAGTAGATGCCATAGGAGCAGCTAAGTTGATCGATTGTAATCGTATTATTGGAATGCATTTTGATACGTTCCCTCCTATATCCATAGACCATCAGGAAGCACACGAATTATTTAAAAAAGCTGACGTACACCTTACACTACCCATTATTAACCAAACCATAGAACTATAATATTTTCATAAAACATCATAACACTTTATATATGTCAAAAATCATTTGCATTGCCAATCAAAAAGGGGGAGTAGGAAAAACCACCACTGCTATTAATTTAGCTTACAGTCTTGCTGTCTTAGAAAATAAAGTACTACTTGTAGATGCTGATCCTCAGGCTAACTCTACTTCTCACCTGGGTTTTGATCCAAAGAACATACGATTAGGACTCTATGAACTTATGGTACAAGATCTCAACCCTACGGATGCTATTTTGGATACAAAGTATAATTACCTACAAATATTACCTGCTAATATAGATTTAGTGGGAGCGGAGATAGAGATGATAGATCTACCTAACCGTGAGAAAATAATGAGCAGAATGCTGGATAAAGTGAAGGATAGTTATGACTTTGTCATTATAGATTGTTCGCCATCTCTTGGTCTAATTACTACGAATGCATTGGGTGCATCTGACTCAGTGATGATTCCCGTGCAGTGCGAGTACTTTGCACTAGAGGGACTAGGTAAGCTGCTGAATACTATCAAGATAGTACAACGCAGTATCAATACACGTCTAGAGATAGAAGGTCTGCTTCTCACTATGTATGATTCTAGACTGCGATTATCTAACCAAGTGGTAGAAGAAGTGAAACTACATTTTCAAGACCTCGTATTTGATACCATCATAAAAAGAAATACTACGCTCAGTGAGGCTCCTAGTTTTGGAGTACCAGTACTAGAGCATGATGCTACAGCACCAGGCAGTGTAGGTTATTTAAACCTAGCGAGAGAAGTACTGCAAAGAAATGGTATGACTAAAATAAGTGAAGAAGAAAGAATCATTCAGTAAATGAGCAAAAAAGTATTAGGAAGAGGACTGAGTGCACTATTAGAAAACTCAGATACAGATATCACAGGTCTAGAGCCCAAGGCACTGCATAGTATTGCTGAGATTAAGATTAGCCAGATTATAGCTAATCCGTTTCAGCCGCGTACAGAGTTTGATGATGAAGCAATTACAGAGCTTAGCGACTCTATCAAGGTACACGGCATTATACAGCCTATAACAGTGCGTAAGGTAGGTTTTGAACAGTATGAGATCATCAGTGGTGAGAGACGTACACGTGCATCTATACTGGCAGGACTCAGCCAAATACCTGCATACATCAGATTAGCTAATGACCAGCAAATGCTGGAAATGGCTCTGATAGAAAACATACAGCGTGAAAATCTAAATGCCATAGAGATAGCACTTTCTTATCAGCGTCTACTAGAGGAATGCGGTCTAAAACAAGAAGAATTAGGAGATAGAGTAGGTAAAAAAAGAACCACAGTAAACAACTACCTTCGATTACTCAGACTGCCAGACGAGATTCAGCTGGCTATAAAAGAGGGCAACTTGATGATGGGACACGCTAGAGCCCTAGTCAATGTAGATAATACGGAGAAACAGCTAACTATATTTAAGGCAACAGTAGACGGGAGCCTTTCAGTGCGTCAAGTCGAAGATATGGTACGTAATATGAAGGATGAGCCCACAGCAGCGTTTAGTAAAGGCGTGGCTAACTATTTTGATTTTACAAACTATATAAATACCAAAGAGAAAATCGCTAAAAAGCTAAATACAGAAGTGAAGTTTAAATCTCGATCAAATGATAATGGGACTATTATCATTAGCTTTTCATCTAAAGAGCAGCTGCAGGCTATTCTAGACAAAATGGTTTAGCTAATTTTACAGTATATGCGGAAGATTGCTTTTATCAGTATGTGGCTACTTTTAGGTAGCTTAGGGTATGCACAGCATCCGTATTCTGCTGACTATATGAAAGGTATACAAGCTGCACAAAGCCATCAAAGCGTTGGTAAAACCATTCCAACACTAGTTAATGACAGTACAGTGTGGGGTGATCCTAAGAAGGCTACAGTACTCGCTTTGGTGTTACCAGGAGCTGGTCAGATATACAATAAAAAATACTGGAAAGCAGGGATAGTATATGCGGGTATAGGCGGACTCGCTTATATGTGGAGGTATAATACGGACAGTCTAACTCGTTATCAAAATATCTTAGTGTCTAAAATAGACGGAGATACCAATACCCTAGATCTATCACCTAATAGATCTGAAGCTTCTATACGGAGTGATAGAGACTTTCACAGAAGATATAGAGATGTTTCACTTATCGGTTTTGTTGTACTATACGCCTTACAGGCAATAGATGCCAACGTAGATGCACATCTCAAAGAGTTCAAGGTAAATAAGGACCTCAGTATGAATATACAGCCAGATATATGTAGGGTGAAATCTGGAATGGGTTTATACAACGGGTTTACAGTCACACTCAAGTTTTAGAATTATACCTTCGCAATAACAATAAAAGCATGCAACACATATCAGTAATAGGATCAGGAACCATGGGCAATGGAATAGCCCACGTATTTGCACAGAACGGCTACAACGTAGCACTTATAGATATCAGTCAACCAGCACTGGACAAGGCACTAGCTACGATAGCTAAAAACCTAGACCGTATGGTGGCAAAGGAGAGAATCTCTGAAGCAGATAAAGTGACGACACTCGCAAACATCACTACATATACCGTATTAGCTGAAGGTGTGAAATCTGCAGATCTAGTGGTAGAAGCAGCTACCGAAAATAAAGAACTGAAGTTTAAGATCTTTAAGGACATGGATACTCATGCACCCGCTGGATGTATCTTAGCATCTAACACTTCGTCTATCAGTATCACAGAGCTGGCTGCACAGACAGGCAGACCAGATAAGGTAATTGGTATGCACTTTATGAATCCTGTACCAGTGATGAAGCTCGTAGAGATCATAAATGGGTACAGTACCTCTAAAGAGGTGACTGCTACTATAGATGAACTAAGCAAGAAAATAGGGAAAGTACCTGCTATGGCAAATGACTATCCTGGATTCATAGCCAATAGAATCTTAATGCCAATGATAAACGAGGCGATATGGACACTTCACGAAGGAGTGGGGCAGGTGACTGAAATAGATACAGTAATGAAACTAGGAATGGCTCACCCGATGGGACCATTGCAACTAGCAGATTTTATAGGATTAGATGTATGTCTGGCGATACTTCATGTTTTACACGATGGATTTGGTAATCCGAAGTACGCACCGTGTCCACTACTCGTAAATATGGTAAATGCAGGCAAAAAAGGGATCAAATCTGGAGAAGGATTTTACTCGTGGACTCACGGTACTAAGGAATTGGTAGTGAGTGAGAGCTTCGTATAAGTTTTTAATTGTCAAATTGACATTAAGAGTCCCTCAAGGTGTTCGATTTAGGGCAGTTCATCACAGGTTCAAACGAATTTAAGGAACGCTTTTCGAGAGAAGGGAGTTTTTTTAAAAGTATTATTTAGGATATTTTAGAAATAGAAACAATAATCTCACTGCCTTACACTATCGCTTTATCACATTTTTTTTGTGAGGTAAATTTACCAATACTTGTGTGAGTTGACCTTGCTGCAATTTGCTCATATACACCACTTTATTTTCCTATGAATTCGTTAATACAGTCAGACATAATCTTAGATTAAAGATGTATAAAAAGAGCACTTACTCTGTGAACAAAAAAAGGCTCCAACCACGAAAGTGATTGGAGCCCCGTATGTGATATAGTAACTCTGTATTACTGAATCTTCTTTACGTTGATAGCATTAAGACCCTTCATTCCTTTTTCTAGTTCGAAACTTACTTTGTTTCCTTCTATAACATCGTCTATCAGTCCTTTGTAATGTACGAAGTAACTCTCGCCAGTACCTATTTCTTTTATAAAACCGAAACCTTTTTCCGTATTGAAGAAGTCTATCTTACCCTCACGAGTAGCTTCCATATCAAACTCTTCTTGCTTTGGAACACTGGTCACAATGTCATCTAGTTCGAATTCTATTTTGTTTTCTGGATCTGGCGGAGTGTCAGAAATATTACCGTGCTCATCTATGTAAGCCATCATATTATCTAGTGTGCCAGGAGTAGCTTGAGCTTTACGATCTTGACGCTTTTCGTCCTTCTCTTTTTTCTTCTTCTTACGTTTTTTTTCCTTTTCTTTTTTGGAATATGTTTCTTGTGACTTTGACATTAATTATTTCTATGTGATACTTTATTGACAACAAAGATAATACATAAATGCTTTTGTGTTACTCCAAGGTTACGGAAACCACATATTAATTTAATATTTAATTTTCAGTAAATATTGAAAATATAAAATATTTGTATCTTTGAACCATAGAATACAATGAAACTGAACGACCAGCAACAGAAATTTGTACATACTTGGGGAACCCTAGGTACTAATTGGGGTATCAATAAGACCATGGCACAATTACACGCTTTATTGATGATCTCTGAAAAACCACTATGTACTGACGAGATGATGGATATGCTTACAATAAGTAGAGGTAATACCAATATGAATGTGCGTGCTCTAGTAGAGTGGGGACTGGTCAGTAAAGAAATGATTTCTGGCGATAGAAAAGACTTTTATAGTGCCAAAAAAGATATTTGGGTAGTAGCCCGACAGATTGCAAAGCAGAGACGGAAGCGTGAACTAGAACCAGTGATAGCTGCATTAGTCGGTCTTAAAAAAGAAACTGAAAATAACCAGGAGAATAAAGAACTACTCACTAGGGTAAATGATATAGAGGACTTCGCTATAAAGGTAGATAATATGCTAGAAAAATTTGAAAAGAGTGATGAAAATTGGTTTTATAAGGTCCTACTAAAACTAGTATGATCTTTTTTTGACTTTAAGTTTTAATAAATACGGAAACTGAGCTCGTCATAAAAAGGTAGATGGGTTGTACCTACTCGTTTATTACAAAGTGGGTTCGAGTTTAGGTTTAATACATTAGATGATGCGTTTTCTGACTTGGTTTGATGCTACAGTACTTTTCTGCACTGAATGCTTCGGCTGCTATCTACCCACCAGAGTTTTGGCTGTCCATTAGGAATAGGCTCAGTCCTTATTCACTTACCACTACCTGCGTTAAGTAAGGATTCAAATATGCTCCAAGCAAATCCACTAATAGTGATAAGTTTTTTTGTGATGAATAGAATCCGAATGAACAGAATTTAATATCGAACGACCGAATAATAGGTGCCTTGCCAACGCAACTATTTAGCTCTTAATTTTCACATCTTAACGTTTTTAATTATTAAACTTTATCCCCGTTTTATCACACTTATTATATTGACATCTAATTATGCTGCATATTTGCTAAATATGAGAAAAATCAGCGTATTACTGCTTGTAGCCTTTTCCGTTTTAGGGTTTTCACAAGACAAACTACTTACTATCCAAGATGCCATAACTGGTTATCATCTTTATCCAAAAGGGCTGGACGATGTGCAGTGGTTACCTGGTGGAAACTGGTTTTCTCAAGTGCGAACAACTCCAGAAGGACGGCTTATAGAAGTACAGCAAATAGTATTAACAAAGGGAAGAACTATATCTATCTCTCTGGATGATATAAACAATACGCTTTCAGAAGACTCTAAACTAAAGCGTCTGCCTAGAGCTAACTGGATAAATGACGATGAATTTCAGTTTATGAGCGGTGATAAAGGCTTTGCATATAATAAAGAAGAGAAGACAACTCGCTTGTTAGCTTACAGCAATGATGTAGGTATCTCAGCTGTGCAGTACTTCACTGATGGGTCAGGTATTTACGGAGAAATAAAAAAGGGATTTGGCTATAGTAGAGACAATAAAAATAATGAGATAGCCTCTGACACAGATGGTATAGTTATAGGTAAGGCTGTGCATCGCTCAGAGTTTGGGATTACCAATGGACTATTTCCATCTCCCAGTAATACGCAGATGGCCTACTATGAGATGGACGAGCGTATGGTGACAGAGTATCCGCTCTATGTATTATCAGATACTCCTGCTACCGCTAAGATGTTACGCTACCCTACCGCAGGTGCTAAAAGCCACAATGTGCTTGTAAAAGTGAAAAACATGACTAATTCTGATGCTCCAGTGACCGTCAATACTACAGGTGATAAAGAACAATACCTCACCAATGTAAGCTGGAGTGCCGATGAAAAGTATATACTCATAGCTATAGTAAACCGTGCACAGAACCACATGTGGCTCAATAAGTATGATGCAAAGACTGGAGATTTTGTTAAAACACTTTTTGAAGAGACTAATGATAAATATGTGGAGCCTGAGCACCCAGCCGTTTTCTTAAAGAATGATTCTAATAAGTTCATCTGGTGGAGTGAGCGAGATGGTTATAATCACTTATACTTATATGATATAGAAGGAAATCTTATCAAGCAACTGACTAAAGGGGATTGGATAGTAACTGAATATCATGGAATGAATGCAGATGGGACAATGCTGTATATCACAACTACCAAGGATTCTCCGCTAGAACGTCACCTCTACTGTGTAGATATGAAAAGTGGTAAAATGAAAAACCTAACACGAACTGCTGGATATCATACTCTCACTCCAAATAACGACTGCTCTATGTTCATAGATATCTACAGCAGCACGACTATACCTAAAGAGGTCCGTCTCATAGATGGTACAGGTAATATGATGGCGATACTGCATAAGGCTACTAATCCATTAGTAGAATATAAACTAGGAGATATGGAACTCGGTAAGCTAAAGGGAAACGGAGGTCAAGATTTATATTACCGCGTTTTTAAACCAATAAATTTTGATCCTAGTAAGAAATATCCAGTGGTTGTATATCTGTATAATGGCCCACATCTTCAGCTTAATACCAATAGATGGTTAGGTGGAGCTAACTTATGGTATCAGTATATGGCACAAAAAGGGTATGTAGTATTTAGCATAGACGGCAGAGGCAGTGCTGATAGAGGTTTTGCATTCGAAAGTGCTATACACAGACACTGCGGTACGTATGAGATGGAGGATCAGCTTACAGGTGTAGAGTGGCTGAAGAAGCAGAAGTGGGTAGATACGGATAGACTAGGTATTCATGGATGGAGTTACGGTGGGTTTATGACTACCAGTATGATGACTCGTAATCCTGGTGTTTTCAAAGCAGGAGTAGCAGGAGGACCCGTAATAGACTGGAGTTTGTATGAAATTATGTATACGGAGAGATACATGGATACTCCACAGGAAAATCCAGAAGGCTATGAAGAGACTAATCTTAAAAACCACGTAAAGAACTTAGAAGGAAAATTACTGATGATACACGGCGGACAAGATAATGTGGTGCTGTGGCAGCATAGTCTTCAGTACCTTGAGAAGGCTGTAGATGAAGGTGTACAACTAGATTACTTCGTATATCCTAATCACGAGCACAATGTGAGAGGAAAAGATCGCGTGCACTTATACGAGAAGGTGAGTAACTACTTCTTTGATAATCTATAGTTAATCTCATCTTGTCGTGTATTGATTGTTAATTTTTTAGTATTTAGCTAATGGAAGTGAAATGTCATTAAACGCGACGTATTCTAAGGTCAGGATAGAGTTGAGTTTCCAGAAGCACATAGAAAAACGTATAAAAAAATATTTTATCCTCTATTATTGAAGTAAATAAGAACGAAATGAACAAAAACAATTTTTCAAATAAAATTCTATTGGTGATTTTAGTAGGAGCTTCATTCATATATGGATGTAAAGATGACGAGACTAAAGTAGAAGAACAACCATGCCCTCCTTTATTATGGTATGCGGATGCAGATGGTGATGGACTAGGAAATCCTAGTATCACTGTGAGCGAGTGTGATAAGCCAGAAGGATATGTAGATAATAGTGATGATAAAATAGATGCTAAGGCGTCATTTGTAAACGTGCCGATAGTATTTAAAGTGACTGGAGAGAATTGCGGGCCTTGCGGCAGTTGGGGTTGGACGGCATTTGCTGATCTAGTGTATAGATACGAAGGAGGCACGGCACTTACTTGGGGTAATTATGGTTCAGGATTTTCGAATGGATATTTTAGAAATCAAGAGGCTTTTCCTACTATGCAAGCTATCCAAGACCGATTTGCTCCCAACAGTTCTAAACCTAACTTTGTAGTTAACGGTAGAAATTATATCACTAGTGCTGCAGACGCCCAAACCGCTGCAGATGCATTTATTCTTAAAAATGCTCCAGTAGGAATGGTGATGAATGCTAGAATAGAAGGAAATAAACTCATTATAGATGCGGAGGCAGAAGCATTTGAAAATGCCACTGGTACATACGTAATAGGAGCATATTTAATAGAGGATAAAGCACTAGGTCCACAAGCAGGCACTGCTGGTCAAAACGGTGATGCTGAACATCATAATGTGATGAGAGGTTCTCTAGCTGATAATGCTTGGGGTGAGGTAATTACTGAAACAGGATTAACCGTAGGCACAAAATATGAAAAAACTTTCACTATGGATATCCCTAGTGGTTATAACAGTGATAATTTTTCATATGGACTTATAGTTTGGAAGAAAATATCTACTGCTCATATTTTTATTAATGCGCATGCTACGAAGTAAATAACTAAAGTTAATATAACTCTAAAAGGGAGTATTGTGCAATGCACGATACTCCCTTTTTTGTGGTGGTCACCTAGTCAATTAGATTAGATAATGCTATCCCTCTAGCAGAATCATTTCCTCAAGTAGCTCGTCACACTCAGAAACTACCGTACTTACAGATTTGGTAGCAGCGGAATGTTCTTTACTCATTTTTTCTAAATCATCAGCAGTAAGGTTAGCTGCATCGGCTAATTTGGCTTCTATATCACTCAAATACTTTTTTGCATTCTCCAGTTGTTCTTCCTTTTGGTCTAACTTCTTTTGTAGCTTTTTGAGTAAGTCTGCCTTCTCATCTTTTTGCTTCCAAGAGTTTTTAGAGTCTTCTGTTACAACTTCAGGCTTTGGCTTTTTAAGATTACGAGCTTCAGTCTTAAATCCTTCGTTTTCTAGTCTATATAGATACTCTTTGTAGTCTCCAGGATATTCGCGTACATCTTCATCTTGTATCCACCACACTTTATTGGCTAGCTTCTCTATGAAGTACCTATTATGTGATACAAATATGAGCGTGCCTTCGTAGCTTTTTAGAGCTTCTATGATCACTTCTATACTGTCTATATCCAAGTGATTAGTAGGCTCATCTAACAGCAGAAAGTTAGCCTCAGATACTAGCGTTTTGGCTAAAGCTACACGAGCCTTTTCACCACCACTAAGTACCTTTATTTTCTTAAATACGTCATCACCTGCAAAAAGAAAACATCCGAGCATAGAGCGAAGCTCCATATCCGTCTTATGCGGTGCATCATATTGTAGCTCTTGGAGTATCTCATAATCCATATGTAGGCTTTCTAACTGGTGCTGAGCATAGAAAGATGCATCTACATTATGTCCTTGTTTACGTTTCCCTGTATACTCTAGCTCATCTGCTATGATACTTAAAAAAGTAGACTTGCCTGTACCATTGGCACCTATAAGTGCTATCTTATCTCCGCGTACTATTTCTCGATTAACTTGATTGAAGAGTAGTTTATCTTGAAAGCCTTGTGTGATTTCATCTAGCTCCATCACCACTTTACCGCTTTTCTTACCTAGCTTAAAATCGATTTTAAGATTAGACTTATCCTCTTGAATAACCTCTATACGCTCTATCTTGTCTACCATTTTCACTCTAGACTGTACAGCTTTTGCTTTACTGGCCGTTGCTTTAAAGCGATTGATAAACTTTTCTTGTTCTTTGATGTACTGCTCCTGATTAGCAGCTTGTCTGCTCATAAGGTCATCACGCTCTACTTTAGCTTTTAAGAAAAAGTCATAATTACCCTCCCACAGATAAAGCTTATTATTACTCAGTTCTGCGGTTTTATTAATCATCTTATTCAGAAACTCTCTATCGTGTGATACTATGACTACACTACCTGGATAGTTGCTAAGATAGTTCTCTAGCCATTCTATACTTGGTAGATCCAAGTGATTAGTAGGCTCATCCATTAGCATAATATCTGGTTCTTCGAGTAGCATCTTAGCCAAGACCACACGCATACGCCATCCACCACTAAACTCCTGCATAGGTCTGGACAGATCAGCAGTAGTAAAACCTAGACCTTCTAGAATCTCAGCAGTCTTATTATCCATATTATATCCGTCTAGAGCATCAAATTCTTCTTGATAGTCAGACATTCGTTGGATGTTTTCCTCACTAGGGTCAGTCTCCATAAGTGCATATAACTTTTCGAGCTCGATCTCTACAAACATTGCTCTTTTAAAAGCACCTTTAGCATGTTCCAAGATAGTCTGACCACCATCTTCACTTATCATGTCCTGAGATAGATAGCCAAGATTTACACCACCTGCTTTATTGATAGAACCCTCGCGTAATTCATACTGACCCATTATAAGCTTAAGTAGAGTAGATTTACCTGCTCCATTCTTACCAATAAGGCCAATACGCTCACGAGGTTTTATAAACCAGTCTATTTCTTTGAAAAGGTAGTTACCACCGAACTCGAAGGATACGTTTTGAATATGAAGCAATGTGTTGTATTTTTAAAAGAGTGCAAATTTAGTAGGATAGGGGACTTAGGCTAATAAATACCAAACGGTAAAACCAACTAAAGAGCATGCTAGAATTGAGATTACAATTATCTGAGTATATATCCGTAAATTTCTCTTAGTATAGTAGGCTTTAGCTCTCTTTCGGCCTACGGCTAGTTCTTCTTTAGTAAGTGGCGAGGAATACTGACTATTAGATTCATTTCCACCGCCAACATACAGGTTTCTTATTTTTTTATATCGTGAGACTGATTTTCCACGCATACGCAAGTTATCCCTTATTCTTGAATTTGCTGAATCCGCATGAGCCATTTTCCAAAAATAACAAAAAGTGCTAAAAAAGTCTATTGTCAAATAAGAAATCAGATACTTCTTCGATTTTAATGTTCTTAAAATCAGTGTGGTGTGGGTTAAGCAGATAATTGTAATCTCCCTTTACTACAGCACTCGGTACACGGGCGATAGCAAAAGTATTCTCTTGGATAAAGCGATCGCCTATTTTTTGACTGCTTACTAAGTTTGGAAATAGGTTCCAATCCTCGTTGGTAGGTTCTAAAAAAACAGTAGCAAGGTGATCAGGGATAGAGATAGTGAGCATTACATAGCTCATCTCCAGAGCATAAGTATCTAAGTGTACGAGCACTTCTGCCATGGCCAAGGCTCTACTCTGAGCAGTATATATGATTTCTGTGCCCTTACTATTCCAGCGGTTATTACTCTGAGCAGCACCTACTCCAGAGAGTTGATTTGCATATTTACTCTTACTTAGTCTATACACTAGCACTAGTCCTTATGCAAAAATGCCATATTCTATCCGATTAAGCTCGTCTATCACTAGTCCTTTGCCATAAGAGGAGCTCATAAGCTGATAAGGAGACTTACCTCCCAGTGCCACAGAAGGTGACATCACCCATTTATCAAAAGAAGATGAAGATTCTAGAACCTCGTGGCCTTTTAACATTACTTCTGCAACTTCTAGTATCTTTTCAGATTGGAGACTTTTAAAGACGTGAGCATCCTCAGTTTTGTAGCGAGTGAGACTTTTGGCAGATATACCGAGTAACTCTGCCCACTGAGTATCTGTGAATGGGAGTAAAGAAGCGACAGAAAAGTAGAGATCATAAGAAATACCAATGTGTATAGTCTCTACTAATCTCATTTTGTTATCTAGTAGGTCATTAAAACTTGTGTTTTCTACGCTCATCATCGGTTGATATTTAGTATAATATGCCGAGAGAGGTTCATTTAATAGAGATATAGATATATCCTTTACTCTATATGCATTGTCCCCTTTCATACCACAAATGTACAAAAGTCTTTTTTGTAAACCTATTTTGTCTTTAAGTTATCTAAGATAACATACCTAACAAGCATAAAAAATGCCTTTCAAATTAATGAAAGGCACTGTGATATTACTATCTGATAATAACTATAAATCGTGACCCATTTTCTCTTTCTTAGTTTCGAGATATGATTTATTATGCGGGTTTGCCACTACCTGTAATGCTATGTTTTCTACTATTTCTAGTCCATAACCTATAAGTCCTTTTCTTTTTTTAGGATTATTACTCATCAGCTTCATCTTGGTGACCCCTAGATCTCTTAATATCTGAGCACCTACACCGTAGTCTCGCTCGTCCATTTGAAAACCTAGTTCTATATTCGCTTCTACTGTGTCTAATCCTTTTTCTTGAAGTTTGTATGCTTTTAGCTTATTCAAAAGTCCAATTCCTCTACCTTCTTGATTCATATACACGATGACACCTCTGCCTTCTTCCTCGATAGACTGCATAGCTTTATGCAGCTGCTCACCACAGTCACACCTGCAGCTACCAAAGATATCTCCAGTCAAGCAGCTAGAGTGCACACGTACAAGTACTGGCTCGTCTTCATTCCACTCTCCTTTTACCAAGGCTAAGTGATCCATACCATTACTTACTTGCTTGTAAGCATAAAGCTCAAAATCACCATAATCAGTAGGCATTTTTACATCTATTTGTTTCTCGATCAGACTTTCATGCTTTAGCCTATATTCGATAAGGTCTGCTATAGATACTATCTTCATAGTATGCTTAGCAGCTACCGCCCATAGATCTTTTAATCGAGCCATTGTGCCGTCCTCATTCATTATCTCTACGATACATCCTGCTGGTTCAAACCCCGCTAATCTAGCAAAGTCTATAGCTGCTTCAGTATGCCCTGCTCTTCGGAGCACACCCTGAGTACGAGCACGCAGTGGAAATATATGTCCTGGCTTACCTAGCTCTTTAGGGTCAGTATTAGGATTCACTAGAGCTTGAATGGTCATAGCTCTATCATACGCTGAAATACCAGTACTTGTCCCGTGACCTATAAGATCCACAGATATAGTAAATGGTGTTTCAAACTGAGCTGTATTCTTACCTACCATAAGATCTAAGTCTAGTTCATCACAGCGTTCTTCAGTAAGAGGTACACATATCAGACCTCTTCCTTCTTTTGCCATAAAGTTGACCATCTCGGTAGTTACATTACGAGCCGCGGTAAGGAAATCTCCTTCGTTTTCTCGGTCCTCATCATCTACCACTATGATCATTTTGCCATTTTTTATGTCTTCTATGGCCTCTTCTATGGTGTTTAATTTTCTTTCGCTCATTTCAGTATTGCAAAGGTACTATTTATACTTTTCTATTTAGCTGTGTAACAATCTATCTTACCTATGAGTTTTATAACTACAAAATGCCTCTTACGTTACAGTAGGAGGCACTCATAAATTGATTCTTTAGTTCATACTAATTCTTGATGATTTTCTGAGTCCAAGTGTATCCATTTTTCACTATGCTGAGAAAGTAAATTCCAGAAGGATATTCATTTAAATTATAAGTGAGTGTAGACTCTGATACTTGACTAGGAGCATTTATTTCTTGACCCATAGCATTATAGAGCGTAGGTATAGCACCTTGCATATCTCCTCCATCTACCGTAATATGTCCAATAGTAGGATTAGGGTATAGCTGATATCCTAAATCTACCTTGTACTCCGGTACATCTAGTGTGTGCACTACTGTAAAGTTTACGATGGATTGACTCCCAAAGTCCGGCTGGATAGTTTTAAATATACTTCCTCCTACTTCCCAGAGTCTGAAATATCCAGAACCATCACTATTTGCCCAAAAACTCATGCCATCATTTCCGCTATCATTTATGGTTAATTTATAACATCCAAGGCCAAGATTTAGTGTATCTCGGTAGATGGTAGAATTAGCGTGATTGTCTCTTTGAAATACTACAGTACCCCATTCATCTTCTATTTTAATTTGGTTTTCTGAAGCGGCGTTATTTGTACGGTAAAATAAAAAGAAGTTACCTGGATATACTTCAGGGAAATCAAAGTCACTTACATAGGTATTATTGCTAGCATCTTCGTCTGCTCCTGCGTTGCCATCTATAGCTACTATTTTAGCATAGAACTTACTGTTACCAGATACTGCACTACTCCAGATACTATTATCTATGGGAAAATATATTTCCTCTACTGCGTTAGTAGATAAGTAGCACGGCCATGTAAAGTTTCGTTTATTACTTTCATCATTTACCCAATACTCTATGGTGATACTGTTCACTGTATTTACCCCATTATTACGTACCTCCATCTTAGGGTTGATACACATGGGATTATTCAGTGCGTGTGCTATCTTATTGGATGGTTCCATGATATCTACTATTTCTAAATCGTATCCGTAATTATACTCACCGTAACTTACTATCTGATTATTGACAATATAGCGAGAATCTCCATCTCCATTTGCTATGCCATATTCTAAAGATATAGCCTCTCCTCCAGCTATATTTGTTATCTCGTATTCGGCTAGATCTGTGGCCATACCCGGACACCAACCTGCTCGGTCATAGATCCAAGTACCTCCTTGAGGATATACTGGGTTTTTGCCGCAGATTTTCCATACTGACCTTTCGAAGTTTTGATTATTGGCTGTAATAAAGTGAGTTCTCGGTGTAAACTCACCTTGCTGTCCGTGACCTGTGATGGCACTTCTTATTTTGAAACTCTTTGCAGAGTCCATAGTATTAAATGCCACGGGAGGGAAATATACATCATTAGCTAATATCTGTGAGAAGTTAGGTTGATATTGCTGAGTAGGCCAAATCTGCTTAATATCTAGTACCTCACGGGTTGGAGTACCTTTGATAAATAAAAACTTAATATCCATTTCTTCCTGGTTTTGACCTCCTCTGCTGAGGAACATGCGTTTATCACCTCTTAGTATAGGAGTGAAGTCCGTCACATCAAAAGTCCATGTTTTACCTTCAGTCCCAAGATCAAGGCCGATACCATAGGGAGTTACAAATGACATTATCTCTAAACGTGAAGGCCATCTTCGCATATAGTTTAATTGTCCCAATGTAATAGTCCCGTCACTCGTAACCGAAGCAGAATCATAGAGCACATTATTTTCATCATAAAAATATTCTTTCTTATCTGAATCCCACTTATTATAGGTTTCTGCGATCACTCTTTCATCATCTATGGTTGTACTAACATTACTTTTGATCGTATACCTAGTCACACTATTGGGGTTATTGGGCACCAAATCAAACTCAGAAACTTCGGTCATAGTAAAATCAAAATTACCTTGATGAAACCTAATGTTAGGTCTATATGGTGAACTGTAGAAATCTTTAAAAATTTGCTGTGCACGCAAAGAATTATACGTAGAATTACCAAAAATTGTTCCTGTTTTTGGATTTAAGGCTGAACATAGGACTGCTTCATTATTTACTACGTCAAATTTATAGTTAAGAATAATGCGTTCATCTTGTGGGCTGATGAGTCTATTTTTAACATCTGCTATTCTATTAGCAGTCAAGGCTTCATCCCAAATGCGTAATCCGTCAATATCACCCTTAAAATATCTATTATTTATACCTCTACTCACTCTTACGTTTATTCCAGATGTTGTATTAATTGACCTGTTAGTTAAAGCACCATTTGTCTCGAGGACACCATCTACATAGTGTTTTATGCCAGAAACATCAGTTCCTGAAAAAACACAAGCTACGTGATGCCATTGATTATCTGCAATGTTAGTCGTACCATCAAGTCCTCCTCCGTTTACCTCTGTCCTTAGTGTGCCATCTCCATTTACCCTAAAAACCCATTTTTCTCCTGATGCGTCATTACCCCAACTGCATATTTCTCCATTTACTTTATCGGTTTTTATCCAAGCTTCTATAGTTCGATCATTGGTGCCTAAAACCCCCTTGAATTCATTGGCTTCAACGTAGTTTGATGCACCATCAAAATAAAGTGAATGCCCTCCAAATGCAACAATACCTACCGTAGAATCAATTTCATGACTTTCTATCTCAAGTAATGCAACAGGCCTACTATTAGAGGAAAATTCGAAAATTAAGTTTGAACTTCCATCCCAAATAAAAGGTGTATGGAAGGTTATTAACTTTTTGGAGGAGTTAAAAGTAATATCATCGCTATACACATTTTTAAATCCTTTTAAATCTAAATCTGATAACTGAAAGGAATCTTTGGAAGTTGCCAAGATATTGATCTGTAGATTTGATGCTTTGGAAAAGTTCTTAGCATTTAAACTTATTGCACCAATTTCACCAGCAGATACTCCCGCGGCCAAAAGCTCATTCGCAGAATAGATAAACTGAGATTTTCCTGCATATCCACTTTCAGGATTATCACTAATTGGAATCATGTATGTGACCGCATTGTTTCCTGCACCCACAGAACCTGAGGACGAGTCAGTTACCATATTCAGTGTCACTTTCTTTTGGAGATTTCGATAATGGGTGTTTGTTGGAGCGTTGCTATAATTATATTCAGTACCGCTAAAACTAGAGATAAAATAGTCCGCTGTAGTAGCAGATAACGAATCAGTTCGGCTATTATCCTCTACGTAAGTGTTGCAGCTGTAATCCCATTCTCCACAACCCAAGTTTCTGTTACTACCAGAACTAACTCTAGCACCCTTACATCTCATACTGTACTGCATTAGTATCTTACGGTAGCTATCATCCGTATCGGGGAAAGAAATCATAGTATCTCTAGTCGTAGAGCTAAAGTTTAGTGTGTTCACTACTACGGTGTCTTGGGCTATAGAGCATAAATACACACTACAGCATAGTAAAATAAGTCCTAATTTTCTCATATGCTTCGAAAGTAAGATTTCTAATTTTTATTACAAGCGTATATTCTGTAATAAACTGTTATGCTATTGATTTATTTATTTCTTTGCACTGCGTGAATATACTATTTATAGCCAATAGGTTTCCTTATCCACCTTTCAGAGGGGACAAGCTAAAGATATATAATCTTACGAAGAGACTAGCGGCCAAGCACGATTTATACCTTGTTACTTTCTATGAGTCTAGAGACGAGTTAAACTATCTCAAGGATATACAACCCTTCTTCAAAGAAATAGAACTCGTTTATTTACCCAAATGGAGATCTATTTTAAACGGAATTCCTGCGTTATTTTCACATACTCCTTTACAAGTAGCTTATTTTAAAAGCAGTAAGATGAAGCGTATGGTAAAGTTAGCTATGGATAGGTATGATATAGATGTAGTACACACGCAACATCTTCGTATGAGTCAGTATACCAAGTATTTAGACGTGCCTAAGATTTTAGATCTCCCAGACGCATTTTCGCTCTATTTTAAAAGGAGAAACGAGACCGACAGACCATTTATTAATCGTTTAATTGACACTATAGAGATAGGCAGGCTTACTAGGGCTGAAAAGGTAATTACTACATATGATAAAACATTGGTTTGCTCTGTAGAAGATCAAAAGTATCTTGAGCAACTTCATAACACAAACAATATAGATATTCTACTAAATGGCGTAGACTTGAGCACTTTTGACGTAGGACGAGGACATGATTACTCGCACAATAAAACTTTATTATTCACAGGCAATATGGATTATGCACCTAATGTGGATGCGGTACAGTATTTTGTAAAAGAAATGTGGCCAGCTATATCAGAGGCAAATCCTACGACTAAATTTATTATAGCAGGACAGCGGCCAGTAGATGCAGTTAAAAAACTAGTGACTGACAGGATAGGAGTGACAGGTTTCGTGCTAGATCTCAAAGATATATACGCCGAAGCTAGTGTGGTGATAGCTCCACTTCGATTTGGGGCTGGCACACAAAACAAAGTGTTAGAAGCTATGGCTATGGGAGTGCCTACAGTTTGTACACATATAGGTTTCAAAGGATTACAGATACAAAGTGGCCAAGGTGTAATAATGGCTAAAGAGAAATCTCAATTTATACAAGAAGTGAATATGCTATTATCTGATACTGCTAAACGTCAATCAGTAGGAGAGCAGGGACTAGAAATAGCTCAGACAAGATTTAGCTGGGATAAGATAGCTCTCCAGCTTGAGAAGTATCTACAGGAAATAGCTTAGTATAATTTCATAAAAAAAAGAGAGCCCAAGACTATTGTCTTGGGCTCTCTTGGAGAATTGATTAAATATTATATTAATATCTTTCGCTTCTCTGTGGTCTGTCTTCAGCTACCTTTACTACCAAGTCCCTTCCTTCAAAAGAAGATTCATTGAGTTCAGATATTGCGTTTTGAGCTGCTGCGTCTTCAGCCATTTCTACGAAACCAAATCCTTTAGATCTGTTTCTGTCTCTGTCAAAAATTACTTTAGCGGAAGTTACTTCACCAAAAGGCTCGAAAATCTCTCTAAGGTCTTGATCGTCTGCACTGAATGGCAAACTTGCTACGAAAATGTTCATTGTATATATAAAAATGTGTTGAAATTGAAAGATATTGCTTTGGCGAAAGCATTTAAAAATAATTAAAAAAAGCCATTTTTATCCCTCTATTGATTGGCAAATGTACGTAATTATTAAACTAAGCTTATATTTTATTTTCTGAGTGCGTACAAGACCACTAATCCTCCAGTGAGATACATCAGTAGACTATACACCGCCGGAGCTATACCATATGCGGGATTAGCTAGGAGAGTGCCGGCTATGAATAACGCCATAGTCCCATTTTGTATGCCCGACTCTAGTGCTATAGTGACACCTGACTTTTTTCCTAAATTAAATACACGAGCTGTGAGTAATCCTAGGCAAATGGTGATCACATTTAAAGATAAAGAAAGTAATCCAGCATCCACAAAGTATGAAACAATATTCTCTTTCTCTTTGATAACTATGCCTACTATAATGAGAGCTAAAAGTGATACTGAAATGATGCGTATCGGTTTTTCCATTTTATCTGAGAATGACGGAAAGTATCTTTTTATAATCATCCCAAGGAACATGGGTGCTATCACTACGAGTACCATCTTTAAAATGGTTTCTAAAATTGGAAGCTGTATGCTTTGGGATATTCCTCCAAAATGATGTAAAGCTATATTGACTATAAAGGGTATGGTAAAAATGGTAACTACACTAGTGATAGCCGTAAGTGTCACAGATAATGCGGTATCTGCTTTAGCTAGAAGTGAAAGTAGGTTTGAAGTAGGTCCGCCGGGACTAGCTGATAATATCATTATGCCAACAGCTACCTCTGGAGTGGCTGGGAATAAGGATACTAATACAAATGCTATAACAGGAAGTAAAATCAATTGATTAATTAATCCTAAAAGCACTAATTTAGGGTTTCTTAATACGCGTTTAAAATCATCTATAACGAGGTTTAATCCCATTCCCCACATTGTGATAGCCAAGGCTAAACCGAGTATTGCTGTTGTTGTATTATTCATTGTGCTATTATGTTTTTCAGTTAAAAGTAGATGCTATACTTTTTTGCAAGTCAATATTAGCCTAAGTATTCCATATTCCCAATATAAACTCCTAATATTGCACACTTTTAGAAAGCAATGATCACAGTAGATAATATATCGGTAAGATTTGGGAAAAGAGTCCTATTTGACGAAGTAAACCTAAAGTTTAACACGAATAACTGCTATGGTATTATAGGTGCTAACGGAGCAGGTAAATCGACCTTTCTTAAAGTACTTACTGGTGAGATGGAATCTACCTCTGGACATATTTCTATTGAAAAGGGAAAGCGTATGGCTGTACTTAGTCAAAATCACTTTGCGTATGATGATCATCCAGTGCTACTCACAGTAATGATGGGGCATAAGGAGATGTATAGTATTATGGAGGAAAAGGATGTGCTATATGCTAAAGAAGATTTCAATGAGGAAGATGGTATTAAGGCGTCTGAACTAGAAGAGAAATTTGCTGAAATGAACGGCTGGATGGCGGAGAGTGAAGCAGGTGAGATACTCAGTGGACTAGGGATAGAGACAGATAAGCACCACACGCTGATGAAGGACCTCAGTAACAATGAGAAAGTTCGCGTACTTATAGCACAGACACTGTTTGGCAGTCCAGATATATTGGTAATGGATGAGCCTACAAATGATTTAGATATAGAAACTGTTTCTTGGTTAGAAAACTTTATACTTAACTTTCCTAACCTTGTGATAGTAGTGTCTCACGATAGGCACTTTCTAGACTCTGTATGCACTCAAGTAGTAGACATAGATTTCAAAAAAATAAGTCAATTTGGTGGTAACTATACTTTCTGGTACGAGAGTTCTCAGTTAGCATTAAGACAACAACAAAATCAAAATAAAAAGTCTGAAGAGCGCAAGAAAGAACTTCAAGATTTTATTGCTCGATTTAGTGCTAACGTAAAGAAATCTAAGCAGGCTACATCTCGTAAAAAGATGCTCGAAAATCTGAATATGGATGAGATCAAGCCTTCCAGTCGAAAATATCCTGCTATAATCTTTGTGCAAGAACGTCAAGCAGGAGATCAGATATTGAATGTGACGAATTTATCGCTCGCACCCTATTTTAAGGATGTATCATTTAGCGTAAATAAAGGAGATAAAGTCTTCTTATACTCTAAACACAGCATTATTACTTCTAAATTCTATCAAGTACTGAATGGAGAAATAGAACCGGATAGTGGAACTATAGAATGGGGAGTGACTATTAACCAAGCTTACTTGCCTAACCACAATGACGAGTACTTTACTTCTAAACTTAGTTTAGTAGACTGGTTACGTCAATACTCTGACGAAAAAGATGAGACTTTTATACGAGGATTTTTGGGTAAGATGCTTTTCAGTGGAGATGAGGCTCTGAAGCAATGTAATGTACTAAGTGGAGGTGAAAAAGTAAGGTGCATGATTTCAAAGTTAATGCTATCTAATCCTAACTTACTAATGCTAGATGAACCTCTTAATCATCTTGACCTAGAGAGTATTACTGCATTTAATAATAGTTTAAGAGATTATAAAGGAACTGTATTATTCACCTCACACGACCATCATTTTATACAAAGTATAGCTGATCGTGTGATAGAAATAGGACCTAACGGAGTTGTGGATAAACCAAGTGACTACGATTCTTATAGAGAAGATAAAGAACTACAAGAAAGACGTGAGGAGCTATATGCTGGATTCACAGTAGATGCCTAATTATTAATATATATAGAATAGAAAAAAAATGAAATACATCTTTACACTAACATCAGCAGTACTTTTAATGAGTGCATGTTCACAAAAAGGAATCACTATAGATACCTCTAAACCTACGGAATTAGCTACAGAGCTAGACTCAGTCAGTTATTTGCTAGGTACCAGTTATGCGAAAGGTCTAACTACAAAAGGCGGTGTAAAAGAACTAGATAATAAGTCTTTTCTTACTGGTGTGCAACGAGTTCTAGAAGGAAAAGACGTAGAAATAGACGAAGAAACTGCTGGAGACTTCATGAATGTTTATTTCGGTAAGAAAGAAAAAGAAAAGAGTGCAGAATCAAAATTAGCTGGAGAAGCTTTCTTAGCTGATAATAAAGCCAAAGAAGGAGTGAAGACAACTGAAACTGGACTACAGTATAGAGTAATCACCGCAGGTGGCGGAGCTTTGCCAGTAGACGGTGATAAAGTGAAGGTACATTATACTGGAAAATTAATTGATGGGACTGTTTTTGATAGCTCTGTCGAGAGAGGAGAACCTGCTGAGTTTTTAACTAATCAAGTCATTCCTGGATGGACGGAAGCATTAAAAATGATGCCAGTGGGATCTAAGTATGAACTAGTGATACCAGCTGCATTAGCTTATGGAGATAGAGGTACAGGGCCTATACCTGCTGGGTCTACACTTGTTTTCGAAGTAGAATTACTTGATATTCTGCCAAACATAATACCTTCAGAAAAAGAGTGAGATTATTACTATTAAGTAATAGCACCAATTATGGTGAAAAATATATGCAATGGTGTGAGAGTACCATTGCATTTTTTTTAGGTGAGTCAACTCATAATTTAGTGTTTATACCATATGCCGCAGTAGGTTTTTCATATGATAGCTATACAGCTAAAGTAAATCAGGCATTAGCTCATCATTCTATACAAGTAAAAGGGATTCATAGCTTCGAAAATAAAGTAGAAGCCATTGAAAATGCCTCAGCTATATTGGTAGGAGGTGGAAACACATTTAATCTACTAAAAATGCTCCAAGATCATAAGCTAGATACTATTATACAACGTGTGGTGAAAAAAGGTACTCCATATATAGGATGGAGTGCTGGAAGTAATGTGTCTGGTCCATCGATATGTACTACTAATGACATGCCGATCGTAGAGCCAAGCTCATTCAATGCTCTGAATTTAGTTTCTTACCAGATTAATCCACATTATACTGAAGCTACTATTATAAATCATGGAGGAGAGTCTAGAAAGCAACGATTAGCTGAGTATCTAGCTGCTAATCCGGAAGATAGAATAGTGTGCCTACCAGAATCTTCTTACCTGGTTATTAAGGATACTACCCATACGTACATCGGAAGTTCACCTGGATTAGATATGACTAAGCACAATTCTAATGAGATACAGTCTGGATCTATTTTGACCTCTTCACAAAATATCAAATAGACATCATTGGGTGGGGAAATAAAGTATCGTATACTTGTAAGCGAATTAAACAAAATAAAAAATGAAGAATTTAAGTTTTATCCTTTTTGTATTTACGGCGTTAGTAATAGGGTCATCAGTTACAGGATGTGGTTCAGATGATGTGCCCCCTGTAGTAAATGTAGATACTACAGACAATAATGGAGGAAGTACTGTGATTATAAAAAACAAAGTGACTGTAGGACTATTTGCATATAATATATTAGAAGACTCTGAACGAACATATGCTAATTACAGCAGTTCTACGGGTAATACTGAACTTATAGTCTATGGGAGAGATGAAAATAATGGAGCTATTGACTTTAATATTGAATTTCCTGGAAAAACTGCCAGAGTATATTTGAGAGAAGATGAAGATGGAACTGCATTTCAAATTGGGACAGGGGTCATTGGTGATTTGAAAAGGAAGGAGTACTCTGCATTAACTACTGAGTTTACCATAACTGTGACTGAAGTAGGAGCAGTAGGTGGCAGAATTAAAGGAACATTTACTGGACAAACAAAAAGTTCTGCTGGTCAAACTATAAATATTACAAAAGGAGAGTTTGACGTAGTGAGAAGAGTTGATTTATAATTGATTCTACAAATTCAAGAATTAAAAAGCCTTCCCAAATTATTGGGGAGGCTTTTTTGTAGAGGTCGGAACCGTACTCACAAAGCTTTTTTTATTTTGTCTAAATAAGCCTTCTTTGCTTGTATGCCTAGAAAAGCGCATTTATTGAGACTAGCGGAAGCAAAGAGAAATCAACTTAGGCAATCAATTACCGTATACCGATTTGAATTTCGAGTACTAAGGAGTTTGTTCATTCTTACAGAGTTACTCTACAATGAATGACACGAATTATTGCTAAGCGACAATGTCAAAATAATCAACTGACTAAAAATAGTAGGAGAGGAGTACAGCTCTATTAAAACGCCCAAAAACCCGAACTTTTTTTCTTATTTAACATCCCCGTACCTCTTTTAAAATAACAGTTTCCTATTTGCAGTCTTTGCTCAGAATGATGTTATAACCCGATGGTTTACTGTACGTAAAGTTAATTTTATCAATATTCAACTACTCGCGAATTATGAATATATCCAGTATCTCCTTTGTTAAATTCTACGATATTGTATTGACTTGATACTCCTGAAACTTTAAATTTCTTATTAGGCACAAAACATTTTTTAGTACTTTTGAGAATAGATTATATTAAAATGAGGATAAAAACAATTTTTAAAACAGTTGCTGTCATCACATTTCTACAACTACTTCCCTTGCCTTTAAGCCTTATTAATGCTAATTTTAAAGAGATGTTAATGTTGGATATCTTTGGAGACAGCCCGTCTGCGGATGCTTTAAAATTCTTTGACAATTTCGCAATGGTACTTGGCACACTAATTCTTGGTCTAATCTTTTTATTAATCGGGTCTATGTCATTCAAGGATGAAGCAATACTCAGACGATTATGTTTTCTATATAGTGTTGTTTGGGGATTTTTCTGTATTCCAGATTTAGTTTCTTTTATCAC
>CAWVTM010000009.1:0-33043 GCA_963933305.1 uncultured bacterium | reverse complement strand
TACTCATCCATCCTGTAGTATTGAGTTCACGCATATTAGCATCTACCAGTTCATCTCCCGTTTCACCATTGGCCCACTTCCAAAATACCTTATCATTTTGACGAAAACGTATTTCTTTTCCTTGGATACCTCTACGTTGAAAGAATGCGTCTCCGTGGATTTGAAGCTGAAGCTGGAAGAAATCCCTCCACAATAGCTCAAAGATGAGCCAGTAGGTAGATTCATTGGAGACTACCTCATTTTCATACTGCACTATATAGTCGAAAACGGTTCGAGCAGAGATATTTCCCAATGCAAGCCATGGACTCAGTCTACTGCTGTAGTCTGTACCTACCATGCCGTTGCGAGTCTCTTTATATGTAGCTATTAGATTGCTGTCATTGAAGTAGTATTTTAATCTATTCAATGCAGGATTTTCTCCTCCACGTAGCTCAAAGGATATGGAATTAATCGGTAACTCAGGGAGGGACACGGTTTCAGCGTAACTGCCATATTTCCCCACTTTGTTTTTAAAAGGAGTGAACGTATTTGGCATTTGTGCCAACGTGAAAGGTAGGTTACTCTTATCTACTAGCGTGAAGTTATCAAAGCTAAAAACAGTAGTAGCATGGAGGTTTAAAACAGCTTCTTCCTGCTTTCTTTCTTCCGTACCATACAGTTTTTGATATGTAAGAATATCTGTTCCTAAGATGTTGCTATCGTCTAACTCTTGATGTGTTTTGAAAACATGAAAATCAACACCGAGTACGTCTAGTTTTGCAGCTAGTTCAATGAGAGATTCATTTAGGAATGCTTTGCGTTTATTACTCACCCAAGGGAAACCGAGGGAGTGGTTATCATCATACCGTCTTTCCAGTACATAAAATGCCGAAACTTTTTCAAACTCATTAAGTCTTGAAAATATCTCATGGTCAGAGACACGTTGGTCTTTTCTAAACCAATGCACGATTCGTTTATTTTTTAGTTCTTCTACAGCGTTCACTACAGTATTTTACTTCGTCCCAGTTTTTCTCCCATTTCTTTCGCCACGTGAATGGTAATTCACATGTCGCGCACACTTTGGAGGGGAGGTTTATTTTTTTGTGCATGTATATATTCTTATCACTTCTACGCTTTTTTACCGAGAAGTGTACCGATAGCTATCAGTTGGATAAACTACTCATACCACCATCTACACCTATTATTTGGCCACTCATCCAGCGAGCTTTATCACTTATCAGAAAACTAGCCATATAGGCTATATCAGTAGGGGCTCCTATTGCTTTTAGTGGATGACGCTGCTCTGCACCTTCGCGTTGTTTTTCGTTTCTCAATAGTTTTTCTGCTAGAGGGGTGTCTGTAAGACTAGGAGCTACACAGTTTACTCTTATGCCCGGAGCCAGTTCAGCTGCTAGTGCTCTTGTAAGTCCTTCTAGGGCACCTTTAGCACCAGCTATACTACTGTGAAATGGCATTCCTTTTTGCACGGCCACCGTACTAAAGAGCACTACACTGGCGTCTTTTGCTTCCTTAAGATTAGGCAGATAGTTTTTGATAGTTTTTATAGCACCAAAGTAGTTGACCTCCATATCATGGTGAAAATCAGAAAGCTTAAGTCCTCTAAATGGTTTGAGGTTGATACTTCCTGGGCAATATACGAGTGCGTCAATGCTTCCTTCTATAACAGGAAAATTGGGTTCGTCTTCAAGTACATCTACTCCTCCTTGAGTTCTACTGATAAGTATAGTCTCTGCACCCTCGGCCAGTAGCTGCTCATTTAAAGCTGCTCCTATTCCTGTATTTCCTCCTACTATTAATACGCGTTTTGTCATACTAATCAAACACGGGAGAATCCTTTTGGTTTAGGGGCACTTTTGTGAACATTGTTTCACTTACTTCGTTAACTTGCGTAAAGAGTTTTGGATAAGCAAAAAGTCAATATAGTATGGTTTAAACGGGATCTGCGATTAGCGGATCACGCTCCGCTGCAGAAAGCAGCTGGAGATGATATTCCTGCAATTTTGCTATACATCCTTGATAATGAGTATCTTAATGACGTGCATTATACTGCTCGCCATTGGCAATTTGTGAGAGACTGCTTGAAGGACATGGCTCGCACTCTCAGTGGTGCAGGACATAAGCTGCTCGTACTTGAAGGAAGTACCTTAGAAATCTTTCAACTATTGGATTCCCAGTATGCTATTCAACACGTGTACTCACATCAAGAGACCGGACTTAATTTTTCGTATGCCATAGATAAGAAAGTCAAGCAATGGGCAGATAGTGAAAAGATTATATGGAGCGAATACCAAGAGAATGGAATCGTACGTGGAGTGAAAAACAGAAAGGACTGGGTGCAGAAGTGGTATGCGTATATGCACACTCCGCCAATAGTGGCAGACTTATCTGTGCTAAAATCCATACGACCAAATATAGAGGAGTTCACGCCTACGTACTTTAAAGAATTGGTGTTGGATGAGAATATACAACGGGGAGGAGTGGCACTGGCTCGGGAGTTATTGCAGAGTTTTGTGAGCATACGATCTAAAGAGTATATGTATCACATCTCAAAACCCGGCCAGAGCAGAAACTCGTGCAGTAGGTTATCTCCACACTTAGCGTGGGGAAGTGTAAGCATACGGCAGGTGTATCAAGCAGCCTATGCTGCGAAAGCAGAGGGTAACAAACGAAATATCAATGCTTTTCTTTCTCGGCTACGGTGGCATTGTCACTTCATTCAGAAATTTGAACAGGAAATAGAAATGGAGTATGTACCGCAGAATAAGGCATATACGTATCTCAAAAGAGATACTAATCGGGAGTATATACAGCGGTGGGAATCTGGCACTACAGGCATTCCGCTTATAGATGCGTGTATGCGGTGTGTATGTGTTACAGGATATATGAATTTTAGGATGCGGAGCATGTTGGTGTCTTTTCTCACACACGCATTGCTTCAAAACTGGGAAGACGGTGTACACTACTTAGCGAGGCAGTTTACAGATTTTGAGCCAGGGATACATTATCCGCAGTTTCAGATGCAAGCGTCTGTTACGGGGATTAACACCATACGTATTTATAACCCCATAAAACAGTCACAAGAGCACGATCCACAAGGTGTTTTCATCAAAAAATGGATTCCGGAACTGGCTAATTTCCCTAAAGAGCATATCCACGAACCTTGGAAGGTGAATGAAATGGAACGGGTGATGTTTGGTATACAAACAGACTACCCTGCACCTATAGTAGATGTGACCGAAGCACTAAAAGTAGCTAGAGTACAACTCTGGGGAAATAAACGCTCTAAGGAAGTAAAAGCTGGACGACAAGCGGTACTAGATAAGCACGTAATCTCAGGCAGAAAGAAGCAATAAAAAAGGCCCTCGTCATAACGAGAGCCTTTCAAGTTCTGTTACTAAATTCGCTAATTTAAATCCTCAATTATCTGCAGACTCTCATATACATATGGATCTTTGGATATATTTTTTATCCAGTCACTGTTGCGTTTTTTACGAGATTCTTCTGTATTGATTACGGTTAGATCTGAAGGAATATTTTCTACTGTGAAGCTAGGTAGCTCCAGTTTAGAAAGTACTTCAAACTTTTCACCTTCTTTCTTATCTTGTTCTTCTTGTTGGGTATACGATTTAAGATTTAATGGATACGTTTTGTCCTCTCGTTCTTTTTCCCATCTGCGAGCATTTTCCTCTATCAGATTAAAGGTCTCATTTTTCTTAACTCTGGCCAGACTTTTTTTGATAACCTTACCATTGATAGCATATCGTTTAGCATCATACTCTGAGCTAGGTATCTGATCCCATTCCATAGGATACTCATTTTCTTTTTCTCCCGTTTGGATGTACATATAGTTATCTGGAAGGAGTACATCTGAGGTTACACCCTTGAGCTGAGTAGCATCTCCATTTATTCGGTAAAATTTTTGAATGGTGAGCTTTATGCTTCCTAGGTCTGGCACATCCTTACTGCGTATGGTCCTATTCAGGTCTAAGAATCGTTGTACGGTTCCTTTTCCATGTGTAGATGAGCTGCCTACTATCACAGCTCTATTATAGTCTTGCATAGCGGCAGCCATTATCTCAGATGCGGATGCACTAAACTCATTGACCATGATTACTAGGGCACCGTCCCACTCTGCACCGGCATAGCGATCTTCCAGTACTTGAGCTTTTCTGCCTTTTTCTTTAACTTGTACTATAGGTCCGTCGTCTATGAATAGACCTCCCATTTTCACCACGTCATCCAGTGAGCCGCCACCATTATTTCTAAGGTCTAGGATAATACCTTTTACTCCTGCAGTTTTCAGTTTCTCTACTTCTACTTTCACATCCTTCCAACTGAAGTGACCTCTAGGGTTTCTGAAGTCAGCATAAAAACTAGGCAGGTATATGTAACCTGACTTTATATTGTCTTCGTCACTTATTATGAGTGATTTGGCATAGGTTTCTTCCAGTACTACCACATCTCGGGTAATAGTGATATCCTCCTCAGACCCGTCAGGTTTGCGTACAGTTAAAGTCACTTTTGTTCCTTTTTTGCCGCGGATAATTTTCACAGCATCATCTATACGCCAGTTGACCACATTCACGGCTTCTTCTCCCTCTTGTTGTACCTTGATTATAAGGTCATTGGCTTCCAGATCTCCTTGCAGAGATGACGGCCCACCAGGGATGATGTTAGTGATTTTGATATGGCCATCTTTATCTTGTAACTGAGCACCTATTCCTTCTAGTTGGCCACTCATTTGGATGTCAAAGTTTTCTTTATCTGCCGGGGGAAAATAGTTCGTATGCGGATCATATACACTCGTCAGACTATTGACATACATAGATAATCTGTCTTTTCGTTCTAAGCGATTTAGTCGTTTGTAGTAGTCTACATGCATTTTTAGCACACCACTTCTTGCTTTTGCTTCTAGGCTGTCCATAGATACGGGAATAAACACGGTATCACTATTTTCTACCATTTTATCTTGAGCCATTTTATCAGAATACAGTCTAGTGAGGACACTATATTTCAGGTATTTACGCCACCTGTCTTTGAGTTCAGCATCTGTAGTCACATAAGGTATATCATCTCCGAAATCTACTTGCTCTTCACTGGCAAAGTCAAAGGGTTTAGATAATATGTCATCATAGAAACTTTCTGTTAGTGTTAGTTTCTTTTTGAGGATATCAATAGATTTATCAAATAGCTCATAGCTCCCTGATTTAGCTTGGTCATCTATCTGTAGCTCATACACTTTAAGTGCATCTACATCAGACTGCAAGAGCATCCGCTTATTAGCGTCTATATTTTTTAAATATTGACCAAATGCTTTTTTGGAGAAATCATCATTGATCTCTACGGGGTCGTAGTGAGCAGCTTGTAAGCTAGCCGTAATGGCTCGTAAAAGTACATCTTCGCCAGCATCTTGCTGTTTAAGGTAAAACCCAAAGGCGACAAATACCGCAGGAGCTATAAGGAAAAACGTGTTTCTTATCTTCATTAAGTGTGTGTTAGTATTATAGCAGAAACATTACAAAAGCCATACCGACTTCTAGAGTTACACTATTTCTGCACCAAATTAACGTAATTTTCGCCGAGGTGTTTCATTTCGCGGTAAAAACAAAAAAAATACCGATGAAACTTTCAGTGAGCGGTGACAGAGAATCCTATACAAAAGCACATCAGAGTTTCTTAATTCACCTACTAAGTTTATAAAGGAGTAGAATAGATATCCCACAAAAAAAACCGACCCAGGGTCGGTTTTTTAATAAAAATTTATCTGTATAGCCTAGTACATTTCGAACGAAGAGAAGAAGAATGAAGCTTCGCCAGCTGCATTTTCGTCGCTATCACTTCCATGTACTGCATTGGCATCTATAGATTTAGCATACTTAGCACGGATAGTACCAGCTGCTGCATCTGCAGGATTAGTAGCACCTATTAAAGTTCTAAAATCTGCTACTGCGTTCTCTTTTTCTAATACTGCAGCTACTATAGGACCAGAGATCATAAAGTTGACTAGGTCATGGAAGAAAGGACGCTCACGGTGTATACCATAAAAAGCTTCTGCTTGCTCTTTGCTCAAGTGAAGGTACTTCATCGCTTTGAGCTTAAAACCTCCTACTATGATATCGTTTATGACGTTACCAGTGTGGCCATTCGCTACTGCATCTGGCTTAATCATTGTGAATGTAATGTTTGACATTGTTTTTTCTGTTAAAAGAGCGGCAAAAATAGCTATATCTCTTTCTTTTTACGAGTTTTGTATCAAATAAAAGCAGTGCAGGATACAATAGTTCATACTCTAGAAGACCTACGGGCAAGTTCAGGAAAGATAGTCATAACCACACACCATAAGCCAGATGGCGATGCGATGGGATCTAGCCTTGGATTATATCACTATTTAAAAAGTGCAGGTATTAATAGTCAGGTGATTACGCCTACAGACTATGCAGAGTTTCTTCACTGGCTTCCTGGCAATGATACAGTGATGGTCTATGAAGCGGATAAGCCCAAGAGCAAGGAGCTTATAGATGCAGCAGAGTATGTTTTTTGCTTAGATTTCAATGCATTAGGCCGTATCAATGATATGGGAGACTACATACAACACAGTGATGCTAAACTGATAATGATAGACCATCACCAAGATCCACAGGATTTTGATGATGAACGCTTCGTGGAAATAGGAGCTAGTTCTGCGTGTGAGCTTATCTATAAATATGTAGAGAAACACTTAGATGCCAGTCATATGAATAAGGACATGGGAGAATGTATCTATACAGGCCTTATCACAGATACCGGTTCATTTAGATTTGGGAGTACTACGAGTAGCACCATCCGCACAGCGGCAGATCTTATGGATATAGGTGTGGTCCCCGCTACTATTTACAATCGTCTTTTTGACCAAAATAGACTGGATAGACTACAACTACTAGGTTATTTCTTAGCGAATAAAATAGAGTTAATAGAGGACGGTAAAGTGGCTCTAGCTCACTTTACTTCTGAAGAGCTCAGAAGATATAATGTAATCACCGGTGACACAGAAGGATTTGTAAACTACGGCCTGAGTATAAAGGGAGTACAGCTTAGTGCTCTTATTATAGATCGAGACTACCTCGTGAAAATGAGTTTTAGAAGTACAGATATATTTCCGTGTAATGAGTTTAGTGCAGAGTACTTCAAAGGCGGTGGGCATAAAAATGCTGCTGGTGGTGCGAGTGAAGATACGCTAGCCAATACCTTGAATAAGTTTAAAGAGTCTATAAAAACATACAGAAACTACTTAGGATGAGATACTTACTAATTGTAGCTGCAGGTATAGTTTTAGTGGGCTGCAGTAAAAAGAAACTGCAAGAGCTAGGAGATATCCGCTATGATAGACTCGGAGATGTGTGTACGGATGATAAGAAACATTGGCTGCTGGATATAGAAGCTACCAATGCTAACGATTCGGTATACCTAGACTCTCGTGAACTGGGCAGAAAGGTAGAAATCAACAGTAAATCACTAGATACGACTAGTCATCTATATAAGCTCCTAGCTGAGACGTGTAAGGAAGACAGCTTGTACTTAGAACTATCTGCAGCTCAGTTTTATGGTTCGCTGAAAGGTATGGTGCCTAGTTACCTGTCTGATAGTGATCGTATACACGTGAATGTATGGATGCGTGATAAGCTCACAGCGATTGGATATGTATCGTTTAAGCAAACCTTTGAGCAGCAGGTGATGGCTAACTATACCCAGCAAAATAGGTGGAATGCTCGCTTGGATACAGCTACGCAGATTTATTATGAAGTACTAAAAAAGAATAATAGTAAGCAGGATCAGTTTAGCAAAGCTAAGGTTAACTATGTGCTTAAGTCACTCAATGAGCAGGTAATAGCCTATAGTAAGGACGGAGATCCGTTTATATATGATATAAATGATAAGGCGATAATAGGTGGTATACAGTTTTTAGCCAATACACTAAAAGTAGGGGAGAGTGCTAGGGCACTAGTGCCTTCTAATCAGGCTTTTGGACCTAGTGGTAATTTGAGGGTTCCAGGGTATACACCTATACTACTGGAGCTGGAAGTACTAGAGCATATACAGTGAGAAAATACCAAGCTATATCACAGACTTGGGATAAGTTAAGCAAGCTGCTTACCAAGGAGCATAAGAAAAAGTACTACGCTATGATAGTACTTAGTCTAGTGAGTGCACTTTTAGAAGTAGTAGGGGTGTCTATACTACTGCACACCATATTATCTATACTGAAGCCGGAGTTTATCCAGCACAACGTGCTTACTTCTTTTTTATACCATAAGCTGGTAGTGACTGATAACAGAATGTTCGTTTTAGTTATAACGAGCTTACTGTTTGTAATCTATGTCTTGAAAAATACGATTCTGGTGCAGATGAATAAGCGGCAAGTTAAGTTGGCTTTTAGTATCACTGACCTTATCTCAGGTGAGCGATATAAGCAGGTGATGAATCAGAACTTAGCTTATTTTAAGAGAAGACCTTCTGCAGAAATCATCAATGAGCTTATAGCTAGTACATTTTCGTTTTCAGAAAGTATACTGATTGCTAGTGTGGTTTTTTTATCCGAGTTGACTGTAGTCGTTCTGCTGTTAGGAGCTATCTTATTTTATAAGCCGTTCTTGTTTTTATTCACCTTTTTTAGCCTCATACCTTCTGCTTTTTTATTGATTTATATCAATAGAAAAAAACTGGCTAGAGAAGGCAGAGAAGTACACGAATTAGCAGGTAAAGTATATACCAATATCTCAGAAGTGACTGCTGGTATAGCGAATATTAAACTGTGGAATGGGTCTGCCTATTTTCATAAAAGATTTGAGCGTATGAAAGCATCTCTCTATGAGCACAAAGCAAGTATCTATGTGAAGTCTAATTATATGCCCATACGGATCTATGAGGTAATAGCTATCACAGGGATACTGTGTGTGGTGCTCTATGGTATACTAGGAGACAAGGGTATCTCTAGTATCATCTCCTATATTTCTATCTATGCGGGAGTTTCCTTTAGGTTACTGCCTAGTATTAATAGAGTGATAGGTACTTCTAATACGCTTTCTACTAATTCTCATATTTTAGACTTCCTAGTGCATGAGGACAGTGATGAGGATAGGGTTAAAGATGAGCCTGTAGTATTTGAAAAGTACATTGAGTTGAGCGGTATTCACTTTGGATATACGCCTGAGCAGCGGATATTAGAAAATATTAATCTGAAGATATCTAAAGGAGATTTTATAGGAATAGTAGGGACTAGTGGCAGTGGTAAATCTACCTTAGTCAATATACTGGCATCCTTACTGTATCACACAGAGGGAAGATTACTGGTAGATGGCTTACCATTGCGTAGCTCACAAGAAAATCAGTACAGGTACCTCTTTAGCTATGTGAAGCAGGATGTATTTATGATAAATGACACCATCTTGCATAACGTAGCATTTGTAGACGAGAGTCCAGACTTGGAGCGTGTACTTAGCTGCTTGGATAAGGTGAATCTCACAGAGTGGATAAAGACCCTATCTGATGGGATATATACTCCTGTAGGAGAGCTGGGCAATCATGTTAGTGGTGGACAGAGACAGCGGATCGCTATAGCTCGTGCCTTGTATAAAGATGCAGAGATATTTATCTTTGACGAGGTGACTAATAATCTAGATATGTACAGCCGCCAACAGACACTGAAAGCCATAGAAATATTAAAAGAGACGGGTAAGACCGCTATTTTTATAACACATAAAGAGGACGAACTTAAGATGTGTGATCACGTATACTCTTTAGAAGAGAATAGTCTTATTGAGGTTAAATAAGTATATCGTCAGTGGTGTCGTAGTCTTACTGTGGGTAGGGTGCCAAAGTTGTTTTCAGTTTAGGTTTTCAGATAAGAAGCAGCTTAAGGAATTAGCCCAGATTTCTAAAGATTATACCGTAGAAATAGGTGAGAAGGTAGGCGAGGATAGGAAGATACACTATACGTTAGTCAAGAGCGACAGTTTGTTACCCTTGGCTGTTTTCGTACACGGCTCGCCAGGTTCATCCAGTAATTTTATTCACTTTGCTAAGGATACCAAGCTGCTCAGAAGGTATAATGTATTATTACTTGATAGACCTGGATATGGATATTCTGGGTTTGGTGATGCGGAAGAGAGTATGGAAAACCAATCAAAGATACTTTGCGATTTTTTAAAGAAGTTTTCATTTAAGACTATAGTACTGGTGGGTCACTCACTAGGTGGTCCTATCATCTGCCGTATGGCTATGGATGAGCCGCAGTCTTTTACGGGCTTGTTAGTAGTAGCTGGATCTGTATCTGCGGCACTAGAGCCAGAGGAGAAATGGCGTAAGCCTATGAGCTCAAAGGCTCTTAGATGGTTGATGCCTAAGAGCTTCAGAGTAAGTAATGATGAGATACTGCCAGCTAAAGAAGAGTTGCAGAAAATGGATTCACTTTGGGCTAATATTACCTGCTCAGTGCAGATTATACAAGGAGGTAAAGATGGACTGGTGCCTGCGGGTAATGAAGATTATGCAGAGCAGATGCTTGTGAACTCAGCTGATGTGAGGGTATACAGACTGCCAGAAGAAAATCATTTTATCCCATTTACTCAGCCACAATTAGTTACAGAGGCGTTACTAAGGTTTTAGTTTTCCTTTTAGATTATAAGTATTTGGCTGAGGGCATTCAGTTTTCTACGGATCGAAAATGCTTGGTTGCTTGACTCTTAAAAGACTTGATCAATTGATTATTTAACCAGTTATCTAATTATTTTTTCACCTTCCTGCCTTTACTTACGTCTACTAGAAATCTGCCTGCAAGTATTTTTCTACCTAGCAGTACAGGAAATCTCATTTTGGACCTATCACTAAGATTAAAAGTGGTCTTAAAGTTTCTACCTTTAAACTCTATTCTGAGTTTCACTTGAAAGCGAAGTGTTTCTGTCCCATTAGAGCTACGTACTTTTTTGACTTTATAGCTTTTGGTAGTATGTAGTCTACCGGTATATAGTGTGTGGTTAGGATTTAGCAGTGTAAAGCAGAGCACTGTATCTCCATCGGTATTTTCCTTCTCTTCGGCAAAACAGCAGTCTATCGCATTGTTATATGCTCCTGTGTCTGTTTTGGTAACCAGTTTGTTTATACGCTTTTTGGATAGCGTGATTTCTTCATGAATGCCTATTATGTCCATTGTTTATGTTTTAAATAAGTAGAACAAATACTACTACAAGAATCCTGGTGCTGATGACAATAGTGCAGTCCCCAAGCGTATTCTAGTTCTGGCATATGTGTAAAATTCATACCATAGAGTCTTGCCTCACATATCCTTGATCACTGCTGACTATACGGTAGATGTGCAGTTGTCTTTCGTCCCTTTCTAAGTTGAGTGTAACGAGACTGTGAAACAGTTTTTTAGTGCTCTTTTTTCGGCTCATTTTGTTTGTAGACTATGGTCCGGTGTGGGAAGGGTATTTCTATCTTATTTGTTTCAAAATCTTTTTTCACTGCATAGAACAGGTCGGTTCTAAGCATGAAACCATCTTCTTGTGTATCGGTCCAGATATAGGCTCGCAGTGTAATAGATGAGTCAGCCCATTTTACGATCCTTACATCTACAGGGGGATTATTTTTCTCTTTGTCCGAAAGACTACGGTAGTCTCTGTATAACGGGTGATTCGTGGCTTGTTTTTGGATGATTTGTATAGCTACATCTATATTAGAATCATAGCTGATCCCAAAATGTATACGGTTCATTATTCGTTCATCTTTGAGATGCGAATTGTGTATCGTCTCTGTGCTGATGAGTGAGTTAGGGATAACTATTCGCTTATTTTCAAAGTCTTTAATGACCGTATGTCTTAACGTGATATCTTCTACATACCCTTCGTCTAGCGCACCGACCTTGATGAGGTCCCCTACGCGGAAGGGCTTAAATATTACTAAAAATATGCCGCCTATAATATTAGAGAAGGCCTGCTGTGAAGCGAAACCTATGATAGCAGCAAAAATACCTGCTCCAGCAAATAGAGTTTCACCTAGATGTTTAAAAGGAGGTATGGTATAGATGATAGCAATAGAAGCTATAGTGTATACGAGGAATGAGAGCGTATTATGTAGAAACTTAAGTCCTGTTATTCTGGCATCATCTTCAGACGGATCACTGTAGGTTTTACGTATACTTCGTTTGATTATAGCTTTGCCTATCTGGACGAGTAGATAGGAACTAAGCACGATAATGGCTATCGGGATTAGTTCTCCTTTGCCTAGGTTTATTACCATCTAAGTAGGGCACTAGCCCAAGTGAATCCACTACCAAATGCAGCTAGACAGATAAGGTCACCTTCCTTCACTTTGCCAGCTAGCTTTGCTTCTGCCAAGGCTATAGGTATGGAAGCTGCTGTGGTATTGCCATATTTTTGTATGTTGTTGAATACTTGGTTGTCAGATAGTCTCATTGTTTTCTGCACGAATTGGGAGATGCGTAGATTTGCCTGATGCGGTATAAGTAGGTCTATATCTGTAGATTTCAGATCATTTTGTGATAGGGCTTCGCCTATAACCTCTGGGAAACGAGTGACGGCATGTTTGAAAACAAATGTGCCGTTCATATAGGGGTAAATAGCCTCGTCTTCTTTTCCTTTTCCTTCTATGATTTCTGGCACCCATCTGCGTGTACTTGGGCCTAATAACGTTAGTTCTTCTGCGTGTTCACCTTGTGAGTGAAGGTGTGTAGAGAGTATTCCTCTAGTTGCATTAGGACTGCGTGATACTACGGCAGCACCTGCACCGTCACCGAATATTACGGTCACTCCTCTGCCTTTTGTGCTTTTATCCAGTCCGCCACTGTGGTATTCAGATCCTACTACCAGTATGTTTTTATACATTCCAGTTTTGATGTATTGGTCTGCTACAGATAGGGCGTATATAAACCCACTGCATTGGTTTCGGACGTCTAGAGCACCTATGGTGTCTAGTCCTAGATCTTTTTGTAAAGTCACACCAGGCCCAGGGAAGTAATAGTCTGGACTGAGTGTGGCAAAAACTATGAAGTCAATATCTGACTTATCTATACCTGCATCAGCTATGGCGTTTTTAGACGCCTCTAAAGCCATGGAAGAGGTGCTTTCATCATTGTTTATCCATCGGCGTTCTTTGATGCCTGTCCGTTCTGTAATCCACTCATCATTGGTATCCATCAGTTTGGAAAGGTCTTCATTTGTTACTACGTTATCTGGCACGTAGTAACCCATGCCTTTTATGATTGCATTATTCATAGGTGCAATTTAAGGAGAAAAAGGGTAAAGATTAAAGTCAGAGTTGGATTATTATTTTGCTGTGGTAGTTTTAGTTGATTAGCGTATTTAGGTTCGGGTACTTTGTTATATATTAAGCACTTATGTGTAGTTGCAAAGAGCTGAGTCAAGGTCAGATTATAAATTTGGATTAGGTGAGAAGATATATCCGGCAAACGGCAGTCTTCTTTAAATCCTAATAATGTCGCTAGCGAATATATCTTCAAGACTTCGGTAAGCTGTGTACAGTGTACTCCTGAGATGTTTTATCAATAGTCGTTGAAACAAAAGAGGCCCTAACACAATATAGTGCAAGGGCCTTATGTTTTGAAATTAAGAAGACGTTACTTTAATTTTCGTGCTACCTCTACTTCACGGAACCCTTCTAATAGGTCAAGCTCTTGTAGATCGTTGTAGTTTTTCACTTGCATACCACATTCATAGCCTTTAGCTACTTCTTTTACGTCGTCTTTGAAACGTTTCAGTGTATCTATTTCGCCAGTGTAAATTACAACACCTTCACGTATTACACGAACTTTATTGTCTCGATACATCTTACCTTCGGTTTGCATACAACCAGCTACCGTCCCTACCTTAGTAATTTTAAATACCTCACGCACTTCTGCAGTACCTGTGATTTCTTCTTTCACGTCAGGAGATAACATACCTTCCATAGCAGCTTTTATTTCTTCTATAGCTTGATATATTATGCTGTATTGTTTGATTTCTACGCCTTCACTCTCTGCTAGTTTCTTAGCACTTGGCATAGGTCGCACTTGAAAACCTATTACTATAGCATCAGAAGCTTTAGCTAGTAACACATCGTTATCAGTGATAGGCCCAACAGACTTTTGTATGATTTTCACCTCTATCTCTTCTGTAGACAGTCTTAATAATGAATCAGATAGTGCTTCACTACTACCATCTACGTCTGCTTTGATAATAAGTTTGAGTTCTTGGAAATTGCCTATAGCTAATCGTTTTCCGATAGTATCTAGTGTAAGCATAGAGGTGGTACGTATAGACTGCTCTCTTTGGAGCTGCTCACGCTTATTGGCTATGTCTTTAGCCTGACTCTCGTCTGTCAGTACTTGGAAAGTCTCACCCGCTGCTGGAGCCGCTGAGAATCCGAGTATAGATACTGGAGATGCTGGTCCTGCTTCTGTCATAGCTTTGCCACGCTCGTTAAACATAGCTTTGACTCTAGCATAATGTTGTCCTGCTATGAGCGCATCGCCTACCTTAAGTGTACCTTCACCTATGAGCATAGAAGCAACAATACCTCTACCTTTTTCTATTTTAGCTTCTAGTACAGCACCTTTGGCATTTTTATTTGGGTTTGCTTTGAGCTCTAATATTTCTGCTTCGAGGCTTACTTTCACAAGCAATTCTTCAATATTTATTCCGTTTTTGGCAGAGATTTCTTGGCATTGGTATTTACCGCCCCATTCTTCTACGAGTATATTCATAGCAGATAGTGATTCTCTTACCCTGTCAGGATTAGCACCTAGTTTATCTATCTTATTGATCGCAAATACGATAGGCACATCAGCTGCTTGAGCGTGACTGATAGCTTCTTTTGTTTGTGGCATTACCACATCATCTGCAGCTATCACTATAATGGCTATATCTGTAACCTGTGCACCTCTTGCACGCATAGCGGTAAACGCCTCGTGACCAGGAGTATCAATAAAGGTCATTTTTTCACCATTCTTTAATTCTACCTCGTAAGATGCCACGTGCTGGGTTATACCGCCAGCCTCACCAGCTATTACATTGGCATTACGGATGTGATCTAGTAAAGATGTCTTACCGTGATCTACGTGACCCATTACGGTCACTATAGGATGACGTGGAAGCATATCTTCTGGCTTATCCTCGTCTTCTTCTATCTCTATGGTCTCATCTGCATCTACAAAGTTTACTTCATAATCAAACTCCTCTGCTACTATTTGAATAGTCTCCGCGTCTAGACGTTGATTTATAGATACCATAAGTCCGAGTGAGAAACAAGCACCTATAATCTCATTTACATTTACATCCATCATATTAGAAAGGTCATTAGCTGTCACAAATTCTGTAACATCTAATATTTTGCTTTCTTCAATATCTTGTAATTGTTTTTCCTCCCACTTTTTCTTGTGTTCTTGTCTTCGGAATTTTCTAGCCTTTTTTCTGACCTTACCTCCGTGAGCCGGAGCTTGCTTGCCGCTAGACATTCTAGCAAGTGTTTTCTTGATTTTGTCTTGTATGTCTTTTTCAGAAACTTCTGCTTTTTCGCCCGGCTTACCTCTTATTGGGGTGCGCTCAGTTTTTAGTTTATCAGCAGTTACTTTCTCACCGCGGATACGCTTACGCTTTCTCTTTGGCTCGTCTTTTTCTTTTTTAGTTCGCTTTACGGGTGGTTTGATTACTATCTTTCCTACCACAGTAGCACCTACTAGCTTAGTATATTCGGTTCCTATAGCATCAGGTTCTACCTTTACTTCAGGTTCTTTTGATTTTGTAGCTAGTTCTATCTTCGCTTTAGGCACCTCTTTCTTAGGTATTAAAGTTTCTTTTTTGTGCTCGGATTTCTTACCCTTTGTTCCTTTATATTTAGAAGAAGTATCAATAGTGATTTTACCCAATACTCTTAGTGATCCTGTGTCTCCAAGACCTTCTACAGGCGTAAACATAGGAGCTTTCGGTTTCTCAGACGTTACTTTAGTCTCAGTTTTTGGAGCTTCTACTTTTGGAGCTTCTACTTTTGGAGCTTCTACTTTTGGAATTTCTGCTTTAGGAATTTCTGCTTTAGGAATTTCTACCTTAGGCGTCTCCACTTTAGGAGGTTCAGTCTTCTTCTCTGCGGGTTTTGGCACTACCTTGTGTTCATCGCGAGACTTATGGCTATTGTTATCTTTAATAAAGATTGTAGACTCTGCTTTGAATTCAGGAGTTGGAGATTCAGGTTTTTTAGTTTCTTTAATTTCCTGAGTCTTAGCGTCCTTGCGTATGTTTATTTCGAGAGACTGAGATTCCTCCTTGGCTTGCTTATCCTTTTGATAGAAGCCTATTAACTCTTGGTACATGGCATCATCAAGTTTTGCAGTGATTTTACTTTCTACTTCAAAACCTTTGTCACTCAGGTGATCTACGATAGTTTTCCAACTAACGTTAAATTCTGTTGCAACCTTATTTATTCTATATGTCTTTTTTTTGTCCGCCATCTATTGCTACGCAGTGTTCGAAAATAATACTTTAAGTGCTTTATAGCAGTACTAATCGAATTCCGCTTCTAGTATTTTCTTAATTTCTTCTATCGTTTCTTGCTCTAACTCGGTTCTGGAGATGAGGTCAGCATCGCTCATATCTAGTACACTCTTTGCAGTGTCGAGTCCTATACCCTTTAGCTCTGCTAGTATCCAAGTATCTATTTCATCTGCGAACTCGTCTAAGTCCACATCCATATCTTCCTCTTCATTAGATTCGCGGTATACGTCTATATTATATCCTACCAGCTTTCCTGCTAGTTTTATATTGTGTCCACCTTTCCCTATAGCTAGAGAAACTTGGTCTGATGGTAAAAATACGTCAGCTTTTCCCTCTTCATCATTTAAAGTGATGCTAGACACCTTTGCTGGACTAAGACTACGTTGTATCAGTAGCTGTATGTTAGAGGTATAGTTGATTACGTCAATATTTTCATTTTTGAGTTCTCTTACTATCCCGTGTATACGGCTTCCTTTCATTCCTACACAAGCTCCTACAGGGTCTACTCTGTCGTCATAACTCTCTACAGCCACTTTAGCTCTTTCTCCGGGCTCTCTCACTATTTTTTTCACAGTGATAAGTCCATCTAGGATTTCAGGTACTTCTAGTTCAAATAGTCTTTCTAAGAATTCTGGTGCTGTTCTAGAAAGGATTATTTTAGGATTAGAGTTGTACATCTCTACTCGCAATACTACTGCACGTACAGAGTCTCCTTTTTTAAAGAAGTCCCTTGGTATCATTTCACGCTTTGGTAGAATCAACTCGTTGCCTTCATCATCCAGAATCATTATTTCGTTCTTCCAGATTTGGTAGACTTCACCAGCGACTATTTCACCTACCCTATCTTTATATTTTTTGTAGAATTCATCTTTTTCTAGCTCAAGTACTTTAGACAATAAAGTTTGGCGAGCAGTAAGTATAGTTCGGCGTCCAAAGGATGCCATATCTATATCCTCTATAGCTTCTTCTCCAATCTCGTAATCTTCTTCTAGTTTTTTTGCTTCTTCGATAGTGATTTCTTTGTTAGAATCTTCTACCTCGCCCATATCCACTATCTCTCTGTTTCTATAGATTTCTAGGTCGCCATTATCTGTGTTAACAATAACATCAAAATTATCATCAGACCCGTACTTTCTTCGGATCATGGTTCTAAAAACGTCTTCGAGCACCCTCATCATAGTGGCTCTGTCTATGTTCTTAAATTCTTTGAATTCTGAAAACGATTCTACTAGTTGTAAGCTCATTTCTTTTTGCGTTTAAATGATATTTTTACGATACTTTTAATAATATTTTCTAAGAGTATAACTCTTTCTTCCTTTTTATGCTTCGACACAAGTAAGCTGAGCGTGATATCATTACCACCTACGGCTACTAGGTCTCCCGTCAAAATCTCGTCTTCAGCTAAGGTAACCTCTAAATCTCGGCCTAAGTGCTGCGGGTATTGTCGTATATCTACCAGTGGCTGATCGACACCTGGTGAGGATATCTCATATCGTATAGGGGTGTCTTCTGTATACTCTTCGTCCAGTATTCCAGATATCTTTCTGCTGAGTTTAGTGCACAGTTGTATACTGACGCCTTCTGTGCCATCTATAAAAAACTTGAGATCAGTTTCTGCTTGGTTGGTGTCAACACCTACCAAAAAAGTATCTGTCTTTTCTAGCTCTTCATTAATAATGCGTGTTATGAGATCTTTAATTGTCAAAATTATCGTAAGAAAAAAGGGGTCACGGACCCCTTTACTCTCTCTTTTTATTTGGTGCAAATGTAGTTCAAAACATGTGGATTACAAAACATAAAGTTAAGCTAACATGAAAATTATGTGGTCATTTTGTCTTCTTTTAGTCTTAATTTTGAAGAATGCAAAGAAATATTATTACTGCAAAAGTGTTCTTATTAGCCGGATTGTCATTTGTGTTTATGTCCAATAGAGGCGGATCTCCAGGTGGAAGGTCTGGGTCTACCACAGATGGTGGTGCCACGTGTGGTACCCAAGGGGGATGTCATGGACCTAAGACTCCAATTATGCAAGAAGCACTCAGTGGAGATTTTCCTAGCACTGGATACGCTCCAGGGAGTAAGTATAAGATTGCTGTGAGACCTACAAATGCAGGGACATCGGTATGGGGTTTTGAGTGCATGGCAGAAGATGCTGACGGCAATCCAGTTGGCTTATTTATGAATAACGATGTTTCTAACATTCAGGGCGGGGGGTTACGCTCTACGCACAAGCAAGCGTCCTCATCTTCTACTTCAGGAAGTACTGAGTGGATACTAGATTGGACTGCACCGGCTGCAGGTACGGGAGATGTTACCTTTTATGTCTCGGTATTAGCTGCTAATGGCAATGGAAATACAAATGGAGATAATGGCATAGTAGATACGCTCGTAGTGGGTGAAGGCCAGGTTTCTTCCATATCAGACCTTGTAGAAAATGAGATTAGACTTTTTCCTAATCCAGCGGTGAGTGAGATTCACATAGAAAGTAACTCTTACATTAACGGTGGCTTATTAGAGATATTTGATACTAGAGGTACTGTAGTGATGACTACTGAAATAGTAGAGACGATATCCGTAAAGGATTTAGCTGTGGGTACATACTATGCTAAGATTAGCCAAGGCGACAAGGTAATCACTAAGACTTTTATCAAGCAGTAAGTTTACTTTTTCTTAAGGAAATAGATAAGAGAACTGGACTTATCCTTATTAAATAGAGATACAATGTAACTGTAAAGTCCCTTAAGCACGGAGATAGGCAAGAAGGTAAATTCAGGTGTGTAAGAAGCACTTACCATCGCGTTAAAGAATGGGTCTAGGGGTAACCGGCACTTTTCTACTACCTTGAATCCTCTGGCCTCTGCAAAACGAGACAACGTAGCTGGAGTGAAGTGCCATAGATGTCTTGGTGTATCATATGCCGCCCAGTATTTACCATATATCTTAGCGTCAGCTGAGTCGCTATTTGGCAAAGCCAATATGAGCGTTCCGTCTTTTTTTAGTGATTTGGAAAACATATCAAAGTACTCATCTAAGGTATACACGTGCTCAAATACGTGCCATAGGCTTATAATGTCATAGTCTAAATCCAATTTACCTGCCAGAAATTCTTCAGGGCTTTTTGCTTGGATGTCAAACTTAGTTTTGCAGAGTGCTATAGCTTTGTCACTTATTTCTACCCCAGTTACATCGTAGCTGTTTTGCTTCATATAGTTGACAAAATACCCTGAGCCAGAACCTACATCTAGAAGTTTTTTGCCGTTGGTAATCTTTTTTATTTTACTCAATTTGAATTTGAGCATTAGTGTTCGTGCATAGTGGTATACACCGTAGATCACTCCACTTTTAGTGTCACTGTGCTCCACGTATTCCTCGCTATTGTAGTACGGTCCTATGTTTTCTGCGGTGGGTGCATTTGATGTGAATTTAAAAAGACAGGAAGTACATTGAGATATGGTGTACACTTCTTTACTCACTAGCCAGTCTGGTACTGCCGTAAACGTACTAAACTGGCTGGAATTACAAACCGGGCAGGCGGTGATATGAAATGTGTTACTCAAAGTGGTTTTTTTGATTTTGTGCAAATAAACTAAACTTAAGAGCTACAGAAGTGTTAAAAGAGCCTAAAATTTTCTGAATGCAACTATAAATGACCTATTCTCGTCTGCTCTTTTGCAGTATTTTTAGACTTTATGAACTAAATATTTATTTTCGCCGATAGATTATAAAAAATCAATTAAACACAAAACCGAATGAATAATTTTAAAAGAGTAAATACCATTTTTGGCTGGGTAACTTTCCTGATAGCCATGGCGGTATATATTATGACGCTAGAGCAGTCTGTAAGTCTATGGGATTGTGGTGAGTTTATATCTGCTTCGTATAGGTTACAAGTGGTTCACCCACCAGGGGCGCCATTATTTCTCATGTTGGGTAGGATTTTCACTATGTTTGCCACTCCTGCTACTAATGAGGTGGCCATAGCGGTAAATATGTTGAGTGCCGTAGCCAGTGCTGCCACTGTGATGTTTACCTTTTGGATTACCACTCACTTTGCCAAGAAGATTTTAAGAATAGGTCTTAACGCTAACCTTGTGGACTTAGGCAGTACCATTGCTATCATTGGTTCAGGACTGGTGGCCGCGTTATCTGTTACTTTTATGGATACTTTCTGGTTTAGTGCTATAGAGGCTGAGGTGTATGCAGGATCTTCTTGCTTTATGGCGTTGGCTTTTTGGGCTATTCTGAAATGGGAAAAAGTAAAAGACGAGCCTACTTCTGATAGGTGGATCATCTTAATAGCCTACATAGTAGGTCTTGGTATTGGTCTTCACCTATTGAATATACTTGTAGTTCCAGCTATCTTATTGTACTACTTCTTTAATAAATATGACGCAAGTGCAGCTAATGTTATAAAGGCTTCGGTAATCGGGCTTGGTTCTATAGCACTTCTCCAATGGGGTATAATACCTGGTACGCCTATGGTGGCTTCTAATTTTGACTTGTTTTTTGTGAATACGCTTGGACTCCCATTTAACTCTGGGGTACTCGCATTTATGCTAGTAATGATAGCTACTATAGTCTGCTCACTGATGTACACACATACTGGTAATAAAGTAGTAGGGACTTTAGCTTTAGTCGGTTTTTTGATGATTATGCTCTTGTCTGGATGGAGTTCATTTTTAGTATCGATAGTAAAAATAGGTATCATAGCTGGTACCATATACGCAGTATACACATCACAAAAAACCAGTAAGAGAACTATTACGAATACGGTGATATTGTGTCTTGGTTTTATTATGATAGGATTTTCGTCTTACGCTATGGTGGTTATTAGATCTATAGCTGAGCCTGCTATCAATATGAATGATCCTCAGGATGCACAGAGTTTACTAAGTTATATAAACAGAGAGCAATACGGATCAAGACCACTAGTCTATGGTAGCTACTGGAATGCTAGACTTACGGCTATAGATGAAGGGAAAACGCAGTACAGAAGAAGTGAAGAGGGTACATATCAAGTTGTAGGTACTAAGCAAGAGCCTGTGTATGACAAAAAGTATTCTACCATTTTACCACGGATGGGTGATATGTCTGAAAAGTCTAAATACTACCCAATCTGGAGTGGTATGGAAGACATGTTTATGTCCATAAACTCGCTGGAGCAAAAGGTGAAAGCTGATCCTACGAATAGTGATTTAAGGACTCAACTAGAAACTGCTGAAATGACTAAGCCTAAGTTTAGTAATAACTTGACTTTCTTGTTTAAGTATCAGATAGGGTGGATGTATATCAGGTACTTCATGTGGAACTTCGTGGGAAGACAAAACGATTTACAAAACGTAACAGGTAGCAGTCAGCAAGGAAACTGGATTTCGGGTATAGATGCCTTCGATGAGTGGAGACTTCAAGCGCCATCTGAAGTGCCTGCACAGATGGAATATAACAAAGCAAGAAATACGTATTACTTTTTGCCGCTTTTACTTGGTTTACTCGGTATCATAGTGATGTATAAGCGGAGCAAGATGGATTTTTATACCGTCTTAGTGATGTTTTTATTTACAGGTTTACTGGTAGTGATTTACCTTAATCAGCCTCCTATGGAGCCGCGTGAACGAGATTACACCTTCGCAGGTTCCTTTCAGACTTTCTGCGTATGGATAGGGCTAAGTGTGCTCTTTTTTGTAGACCTACTAAAAGATAAAGTGAGCCGCACAGCAGTAGCTTCTGGAGCTACAGTGGTGGCTCTATTGGCAGCACCGTACCTTATGGGTTCTCAAAACTGGGATGACCACGATAGGTCTGGTAGAGAATTGGGTATTTCATTCGCTAAAAATTATCTAAATAGTTGTGAGAAGAATGCAATTCTATTCACAAATGGAGACAATGATACCTACCCACTGTGGTATGCTCAAAACGTAGAGGGCGTTCGTACTGATGTGCGTGTCATAAACTTAAGCTTATTGCCTACGGAATGGTACAGCAGTGCTCTTCGCAAAAAAGTATTTGATTCTGAGGCGTTACCCTTTGGTATTCCCGGAGAGAAGATGGTGGCTGGCAAAAGAGACTATGTGCGTTTCTTTGAGGATAAATCTGTTTCTCAAGCACAGTTTTACCCGCTAGACCAAGTACTAAATTATATTACTAGCGATGATAAAAGTAAAATGCAAATGACCAATAGCGGAGAACTGATCAATGTATTCCCAGTTAAAAACTTCAGTTTAGACGTAGATAAGGAGGCTATACTTGCCACTGGTTACGTTCCGGATAAGGATACTGCTAAAATAGTAGATAAGATGTACTGGAATATAGGAAGGTCGGGTCTTAGCAAAGGGGATTTAATAGTGCTAGATGTGATATCAGAAAATGCCAAGACAGGATGGAAAAGACCTATTTATTGGACTACCACTACAGGTTCTTCAGTATATTTAAACTTAGATAAGTACCTAAGACATAATGGTCTTACCTACCAGCTACTTCCGATAGAAGCTAACCGTAGAATGAGAGGTATGGATGATATGGACCTATTATACAAGCGTCTTATGAAAGATTACGTATGGGGCAAAATGGATGAAGGTACTATGCACTTGGATGAGAAAGCTCAGTTAGTTCCGCAGAATCTTAGATCTCTATTCATACAGGTAGCAGATTATTATAGTAATAGAGGACAAAATGATACAGCTACAGCAGTGTTAGATAAATGCTATGCTTCTATACCTGAATCACTTCTACCTATGAATCTGAGACTAAAGGCAGCAAGTGCGGATATTTATTACAAAGCAGGTCAAATAGAAAAGGGAGATAAAATGCTTACTGAAGCCGGTGATGACGCATATGAAATGGTGACATACTATAAAAAGTTTAAAACCAAAGGCCTGCAAAATGTAGAATCTGAAAAACGAGAAAATGTAGATATACTCAGAAATCTAGGTCCATTAGCAAGTCAGTATAACAGAGATAAGCTGGCTAAGAAGTACACAGACCTCTTCACTCAGGCTAGTACGGTGTACTAGCATCATCTAATAGCAAATAGCAAAAAGCAATGAGCAAAGAAGCAATAGTAATAGGCTACCATGCTGTAGAAGAGCTTCTGCAAAGTGGGGTCACCATAGGTAAGGTATATGTCAATAATCAGGCAGACAAACGAAAAATAGGAGTCCTTAGACAGTTGGCTAAACTAAGTGATACTCCTTTTTCTATGGTGCCAGTGGAGAAGCTGAATCGTATTTCTAGAGCTAGTCACCAAGGCGTTATAGCGGTGAAGAGCCCTATAGAGTTTGTGCCACTAGAGGAGACAGTGACACGCATGTTTGAGGAGGGGAAACCTCCTAAGATAGTAGTGTGTGACGGAATCCAGGATATTAGAAATATAGGTGCTATTTCCAGATCGTGTCTGGCCTTTGGGGTAGATCTGATGATAGTAGGAGTGAAGGCCAATGCCGAGATAGGAGATGGAGCTATAAAGTCGTCTGCTGGAGCATTACTAAAGATGCCTGTAGCAAGAGTTAGTAGTTTATCCTCTACACTTACTTACTTACAAAGCTGGGGTATCAAACAAATAGCCGCTAATGAGAAGGCGGAAGATGTTTTAACGCACGATACTTTTAGCGATCTGGAGTCTTGGTCGCTCTGGATGGGTAATGAAGATAAAGGATTGTCCAAAGAGCGAATAGCTCTTATGGATAGGACGGTAAAGATAGAAATGCCAGGAAGTACGGATTCTCTGAATGTATCCGTGGCTACGGGCATAGTATTACACGCTCTAACTGCTAGATAATCAAGTAGTTGCTTTTATATTGTTCGTATTATTTGGAAAATAGCTAAAAAAAATTATTTTCGCACCAAGTTTGAGGTGGGTTAAAAGGTTTAATCTGTTGAAATAACTAAAACCTTATTTAAAAAATATAACTGAATGTATTGGACTTTAGAATTAGCATCTTACTTAGATGACGCACCTTGGCCGGCGACTAAGGACGAACTTATTGACTTTGCTATCAGAACTGGTGCACCTTTAGAGGTGGTAGAAAACCTACAAGAACTAGAAGACGATGGTGAACCATTTGAAACAATTGAAGAAATCTGGTCAGAGTACCCCTCCACGGATGACTACTTTTTTAATCAAGACGAACTATAGCAGAATCGTATAAATGACTTAATCAAAAGCTCCACTAGTCTACTAGTGGGGCTTTTATAGTATAGGACTTATTGTCTACAGGTAGTTCATTTCCAATTATCCAAGGGTTTAGAGACTTTAAAACATGGTAGTTAGTTCCTAATTGACTGGCATATTCAGATATATTTTCTATGGTGGTATCTACAGTGATACTAGTAGTGGGGATATTTCCGTAATAGTCTTTATTTTCTATATGGTATCCATAAAGCTTTGGATTCTGCATTATAGTTTTAAATGCTAAGATTCTAAATACATATCTGGCAGTTTCACTATTGAGATGCATGTCATAGTAGTCTGAGATTAGTTGCTTTTTAAGGTCTCGTCTGATACCGTTATTCCCTCGGTTATATGCGGCGGCGGCCATAGTCCAACTGTCAAACTGTGCATGACCTTTTAGTAGATATTCACATGCTGCTTCTGTTGCTTTTTCTAAGTCATATCGCTCATCTACCTCATCTGTTACCTCTAGTCCGTACTCTTTAGCGGATGAAGCCATAAACTGCCATATACCTTTAGCACCTGCTGATGATACCGCATTTTGCAAGCCACTTTCGGCTACTGCTAGGTACTTGAAATCCTCTGGTACACCATTGCGTTTTAGGATAGGTTCTATAATTTTAAAACACCTTTTACTTCGTTTAATAATAAGTGTAGCGTTGCTTTGCCAGAAGGCATTGACTAAGAGCTCTCTGTCTAGTCGTTCCTTGATTTGGAACCTGTCTAATGGAACTGGCTCACCACAAAAATCTAATGAGGCTGGTATAAGTACAGGATATATCTGCATTCCTTCAGTCACATTGTCTTCTTGGTCATCTATTTCTGTATATCTGGATGCTATGATGATGCTGAGCAGCATTGTCCCCGAAAGCAGAAAAGTGAGTATAGATTTTGTATTCATGTAATGTATGTTTCTATTAAAAAAGCAACCCTACTTCAATGCTTATACTACGAATAGCTTTGCCAGTACCTGTGGCAGGGAATGCACCTATAAAATTAACTCCGTTATTGGAATTTGTCAAACTTAACTTAGGGCCCACTTGAAAACTTACAGCTGTTCCTTTTAAGTGATAAAATAGAGCTAGACCTAATTCGTATGGTCTGAAATTGAGCTCACTAGTTTCAGGTTTTTGGGTAACTCCAAGGTAGAGGGACGATAGGGCCAAGTAGGATGCGTAAGGTCCGGCAGAAATACTGTGCTTACTTTCTTTTATGGTGTAGCGAGGCATAACTGCTAGGTCTAGATAAAAGAGCGAGATGCGAGAGTAGCCGGTGTCTCCATTCGAAAATTTAGAACCCCTAAAACTGGCTGTTATTTCGGAGTATAGGCTCCAAGATTCTTGTGGCTTATAGATATGATAAGCCCCAGCAGTATATCCAAATTTAGGTCGTGGGTTTTGTAATTCATCTCCTACTAAAGTAGAGACATTTACACTTGTTTTGATTCCCAACTTATGATTAGCGGACAGGTCTTGCTGTGCACGTAATGTGCTGCAAAAGCATAGGATAATCATGATGAGGTAATATCGCATTTAGTTTATTTTTTTTCCTTGTAGTGCTTTAGCTATAGTGTGGTCCATGGCTTGTTCTGCAAATTGGCGGCTATATGTATTTAGCTCTTCAGTTTGTATAACGATAGCATCGTTATCTTTAGCATCCAAAGCTTGTTTTAGTTTGGTCACATAGGTTTCTATGCCCTGGATATTCTCTGGAGATAGTATTGAGCTGTTTTCTCGTGTAAACTTTTCTGTAGCATAAAGAAGTTGATCGGCTTCAGTAGCACTCTCTGCAAGTGATCTCTTATCCATATCTTCCTGAGCATGCTCTATACTCTGCTGTAGCATAGTTTTTATCTCTTCATCAGTGATTCCATACTGAGGCTTCATGTCTACCTCTTGTTTAACTCCTGAGCGTTTTTCCTCCGCACTGACTTTCAGGATTCCGTCTGCATTTAGCATAAAGGACAGTTCTATCTTGGGAATGCCTGCGGGCATAGCAGGTATTCCTTTGAGTACAAACTCTCCTAATTTTCTGTTGTCAGCTACCATTTCTCGCTCACCTTGATATATATTTATAGCTAGGTTTACTTGTCCATCTACCGATGTAGTGTATTCCTTATTAAGCTTAGTTGGGATTTTATTATTACGAGGGATGAGTACGTCCATAGTGCCTCCTAGCGTCTCTAGACCAAGCGATAGAGGAGTTACGTCTAGGAGTAACATATCTTTTCTGTTTCCTGCTAGTATATCAGCCTCTATAGCTGCACCCAGAGCTACTACTTCATCTGGATTTAATTTGTCATTTACATTGGCACTGCTAAAAAATGAAGATACCGCCTCTTTTACGGCCAGCCCTCTGGTGCTTCCTCCTACGAGTATGACTTCTTGGATGTCTGTTATAGATAGTTCAGCGTCTGTTATAGCATTTCTGCAGCTCTGCATGGTTTTGTCTATAAGTGGTTTTACCAGCTCATTTAGTTGCTTTATGCTAAGTGTTAGTTTTATTTTATGAATCTCTAAATCTATAGTACTCTCAAAAGAAGTAGCAGTACTGAGTGATTTTTTAGCACGTTCAGCGGTTACTCTGAGGTTTTGACTGTCTGATGTGCTAAGAGTATGAAGTGAATGCTCTTCAATCCAGTGATTGACTATGGCTTTATCAAAATCGTCACCACCTAGATAGGTGTCACCGTGAGTGCTTAGAACCTCAAAGATTCCATTTTGTATAAACAGAATAGAAATATCAAAAGTGCCTCCCCCAAGATCATAGATAGCGACCGTTTCACCTTCCTCTGTATTTTGGCCTATACCGTAAGCTAGGCTAGCCGCTGTAGGTTCATTGATGATACGGAGTACGTCCATACCCGCTAGCTTACCGGCATCTCTCGTGGCTTGTCTCTGGGAGTCATTGAAATAGGCTGGTACTGTGATTACTACCTTATCTATTTGTTGGTTTAGCTTTAGCTCTGCTATGATTTTAAGTTCTTTTAGTACATACGAGGATAGTTCTATTGGGCTATATTGTTTGCCGTTTATTTTTACTTTTACTAGTTTTTCTTCATCATCTTCTATGGTATAGTTAAGGCTATGATTTAGATTTTCCAGATCCCGGTAGCTTTTACCCATCAGTCTCTTTACGGAGTAGATAGCGTTTTCTGGATGTGAGATCATGTGGGCTAGAGCTTCTGACCCTACTAGGATGTTTTCTTTATCAAAATAAAGGGTGCTAGGCACGATACTCTCACTATCTCTAGTAATACAATAGGGAAGCCTGTCTCCCTCGCGTATACTTGCAATGAGACTATTGGTAGTTCCTAGGTCTATCCCTATGACAGCACTGCTTTTAGCTACGGTGCCGGAGTTTAAATCTATAGATATTTTGGCCATGGGTCAAAGGTATTTATTCTTATCTCTGTGAATTAAGAAACGGAAACATAAATTTGTTTGTTTATCGGATGAAGAGAAGGGATATGAATGAACCAAAACTGGAGAATGTGGTACTTTTTGATGGAGTATGTAATCTATGCAATAGTTCTGTAGACTTCATCGTAAGTCATGAGCGAAGAGATACGCTTAAATTCACATCAATACAGTCTGAGGTAGGAAAAAAAATAGTAAAGGAGTCGGAGATATCTGAAGTGCCTGATAGCATATTATTTTACACCGGAGGAAAACTGTATGTGAGGTCTACTGCTGTACTGATGGTAGCTGGTTTTCTCAGTTTTCCTTGGATATTGGCTGTTGTATTTAGAATAATACCTAGGTTTCTGAGAGACGCTGCGTACAAAACGATAGCTGCGAATAGGTACAAGTGGTTTGGCAAGAGTGATACGTGCAGGGTTCCTACATCTGCGGAGCGAGAGAAGTTCTTAGGTTAGCTTGTTCGCTAACTGACCGCAGGCCGCATCTATATCTTTACCTCTACTGCGTCTCACGTTTACGATTACTTTATTTTTTTCGAGATAATCTGCAAAACGTTGAATTTTTTCTGCGGAGCTGGAGATAAATTCTGCTAAGTCTATGGGGTTATATTCGATGAGATTCACCTTACATTTTATTTTACGGCAAAATGCCACAAGTTCTTCGGCCTCAAAGGGATCGTCATTTATATCATTAATCACACAGTATTCTAGTGTTACTCGTGTACCAGTCTTATCATAGAAGTAGTTTAGAGCCTCTATCAGATCTTCCAATGAGTTAGTATCGGTAATAGGCATAATCTTACTTCTCTGCTCATTATTGGCAGAGTGTAAGGATAGAGCTAGGTTAAAACGAGCACCATCATCTCCTAGTTTTTTGATCATCTTGGTGATACCTGACGTACTTAGCGTAATTCGCTGTGGACTCATCCCAAGGCCGTCTGGTGAAGTTATACGCTCTATGCCTCCCATTACATTGGCATAGTTAAGTAAGGGCTCACCCATACCCATTAATACTATGTTACTTAAGTTTATTCCGTATTCTCTGGCAGCTTCTTCTCTGAGTATGGCTACTTGGTCATACATCTCGTCTGCTCTTAGATTTCGTTCTCTCTTCATAAAACCAGTCGCACAGAAAGTGCAACTTAAGCTGCATCCTACTTGAGAGGAGATACACGCAGTCACTCGCTCACTTGTAGGTATCAGTACTCCTTCTACTAAAAAACCGTCATCTAGTCTAAATGCATACTTTATAGTACCGTCACTACTTCGTTGTGAGTTAGCTATGGTCATCACTGGGAAAGAGAAATCTGCTGCTAGTTTAGCTCTAAATTCTTTGGATAGATTGGTCATTTGGTCAAAAGAGCGTGCGCTTTTTAGCCACAACCATTCCCAGAGCTGAGTGGCTCTAAATTTTTTCTCACCCATCTCTTCACAGAGTGCAAGGAGTTCTTCTTTAGTAAGTGAGCGTATGTTCTTCATTACGGCAAAGATAAGATTAAACTTAGAGCACAAAAAAAGGCTCTTGCTATGCAAGAGCCTTTTTTATTAAATTATTCTTTTATTATTCAGCGATAACACTGTTTACATAAGTATATTCTCCATTTGCCTCTTTTGACCAAATAGAAGCTACTATAACAGTGTTTTCAGGAGTATATTCCCAGAAGATATAATCGCCAGCTTGAATGTTTTCGAATTCTAGAGAGAAATTTTCCGAGAACTTGGTTCCTGTAGAAACACTTCCACTAGATATACTTTTAAATAATTCTTGACCATCCATAGTACCGTCACCTATTAAAGATGCACGTGTTATGTAGTTGTGCTCATATTGATATTCATCAACACCACCAACTTTTTGGAAACCAATAGCACTTTTTTCTACAGCAAAAACACTGTAGTAAATATCTCCATCATACTCGTCAAAAGCTTCTATAGCTACTTCACAAGATAAAGTACCATCAGTGAGCGTTTGTTTAGCTGCTATCCCTAGTTTGGCTGATTCTGCAATTTTATCATCAATAAACCCTCTATACTGGCTTAGAGTACTCGATGCTTGAGTATATGCCCCTCCAACATTTACACCATTAATACTATAATATGGAATTGTACCTGAAGACTTAGTTACGTTAGAACTCATTGTGGAGATATAAGGTGCAGGATTTCCATCACCAACGTAAGGTGCAGTTACTCCACTTGGAGCAAAGTATAACCCTACAAGCTCATCGTTTGAGAAAGTTTTTCTAATTTCTTTGAAACCAGGTCCGCCAGCAGATCCACAAGGAGGACACCATGATGCACCTACATAGGCCATAAAAGCTCTTTGAGTGTTTTCTACAGTTAGTGTAGGAGTTCCATCACCATCTCCTCTTGTAGTTGCAGGAGTTGTAGTGTCATCTGAACAGCCGGAAAGAAATGCTGAAGCTATTAAGCCTAGAAATAAGATTTTGTTCATTGTGTTTTTTTAAAAATTTAATTCCAAATATAGTCAAATCTTTTAGAAGAAAGTGAAAGTAGCTAGTATTCTATATTTTGAATGGTAAGTTTTTTAGTCTTTAAAGGAGCACATCTACCTATAATCTGAGCTTCTACATTGTAGCTAGCCGCTATATCTATGAGCGTTTGAGCTACTTCCTTATCACAGTAGATCTCTAAGCGATGACCCATGTTAAAGACTTCAAACATTTCCTTCATTTCTGTTCCAGTAGTTTTTTGGATAGTTTCAAAAAGCGGAGGAATAGGAAGTAAGTTATCTTTAATAATGTGAAGAGGCTTATCTAAGAATTTCATCACCTTAGTCTGGGCTCCTCCAGTACAGTGTATTATGCCGTTTATAGATGCCTTAAGTGTTTTATCCTTTACTATCTGGTTTAGTATGGGAGCATAGGTACGTGTAGGGGATAAAAGTGCGTGACCTATATCTACTGGCGTACCTTCGAGACTATCCGTGAGCGAAAATTTTCCACTATAGATATACTCTTCGTCTGTATTGGTATCGTAAGACTCTGGATACTTTGTGTAGTAAGCGTGATGTAGCAGATCATGTCTTCCTGAGGTGAGCCCATTAGAACCCATTCCAGCATTATAGCTACTCTCATAGGTAGCTTGACCGTAGGAGGAGAAACCTACTATGACATTATCTGGCTGTATATCGACTTCTAGTATTTCTTCTCGTTTAGGTCTACAGGCTACCGTGCTGTCTACTATGATAGTTTTGACTAGGTCGCCTACATCAGCCGTTTCACCACCAGTAAATTTTATCTGTGTACCAAACGAATGCATAGTTTCTATGCATTCTTCAAATCCATCTATGATTTCTTTGATCACACTGCCAGGTATAAGATGCTTATTTCTACCGATAGTATTGGACAGCAGAAAAGGGCCTACTGCTCCAGTGCAAATGATGTCATCTAGATTCATGACTAATGCATCTTGGGCTATACCTCTCCATACGCTTATATCACCAGTCTCTTTCCAATAGAGATATGCTAATGAAGACTTAGTGCCTGCTCCGTCAGCGTGTACTATATTACAATACTCACTATCTCCCCCTATATAGTCTTCTACTACTTTACAAAATGCATTAGGAAAAATCCCTTTATCTACATTAGTAATGGCTTTATGTACGTCTTCCTTCTGTGAAGACACCCCTCTTTTTTCGTACCTGCTCAATGGTTTTGCGTTTTTTAATTTCGTAAGAAAAGAAGGTTTAATCTTCGTCTTTCAATAACCAAATTTTATTGTCTTTTATCTCAAAATCAACGTATTGTTTGTCAAATAGATTATACCCAAGAACGACTTCTCTGGTCTGCACCATTTTACATTTCACCTTGGTATATACCTTATCATTTATCTTGAGCTCTGCTAAAGTGAATGACGTCCCAAATATTTTGGTACCATCGCTTAGTTTAATTTTATCGCCAGAATCTCTAAAATCCTCTGCTTTAAGTGAGCCAGATCGCATAAGTTGCTCTACCATAGTCTGAGACATAAGGGTTCTTCTTTCTTCGCCGTTGTATTTAAACTTAATTTTCTTACGACCTACATAGCCATATAGCGAATATTCTCCTTCTCCTCTACCTGGAGTCAGTGGTATAAAGTCATACTTAGCCAGTAGTTCATCTTCTACTTTTTGAACCATAACTAGACTATCGTCTATAGCTTTTGCTCTTAGGAAGCTGTCTATATCTCCTTTGGTCTCTGTAAGAAAAGCTCTCTGCTCCTGTAGTAGATAAGGGCTATATACTGAGCCTTTACCATTAAGTGCTTCGTCATTTCGCTGTTCGTAGTCTACACCTATGGACAATACATCGAAGTTACAGTTAACCACTTTTACAGTAGTACGTCTGTTTTTTTGATGTTCTTCTTCGCCACAGTTAGAGGTAACTGGTCCTTCGCAAGGACAGTCCGTCACGAGTTGGCTTTCACCATATCCTCTGGCTTCTAAGCGGAAAGGATTTATTTCTCCTTTTTCTACAAGGTACTGCACGGTAGAGTTTGCTCTTTTTTGAGAAAGGTCTCTGTTATATTCATAACTCGCTCTACAATCTGTGTGAGAACCTAACTCTACAGCCATTCTTGGATATTTTTTTAGTGTTTTAATCAAATCATCTAAGATTGGTACAGCATCTCCACGGATCTCCCATTTGGCGAGGTCGAAGTAGATAGGAAGTACAAATACGTCGTTACACGTATTTTTCATACAAAAATCCTTAATGTGCTGACAGTCTAAAGAGTTTTCTACATTCATAGTACTCACATACTGTGGCTTAGCATCATAGTAATATGCACCTCTTTTAGATACCTCTATAGTATAATCTCTATTGATGCCTAGTTCCGTTTCGTAGTAGCCTTTATCATCCGCACGAAGGCGAATTTTACTAGAGTCTACACTATTGCTTATGACCACCAGTGCGTCAACTATAG
>CAWVTM010000008.1:0-34862 GCA_963933305.1 uncultured bacterium | reverse complement strand
CTATCTGGTCTTGTTTACCATCCTCGTACCAACTCTCAAATGTGCCGCTTATTCTCCCACCTTGCCATTCTACTCGCTGCATAGGCTTATTATTACTCGGCCATAGGATCAGCGATTCACCAGTATAGGGAGTCTCATTTAAGGTATAGATACCCGCGGTATCTTTTACTAGTTTGGTGAAAGCTATTTTATTCTGAGCCGAAAGATTAAATGCTGTTAGTATACTGAAGATGACTATATATTTTCTCATAAGTATTGGTTTAGCTAGTGTAATTGAAAGGCAAATATATTTAATGTACAGTCTCGGTAGATGAGCAGTTTTTAACGATTTGTTCTACATTCTGCAAATTCATACACTTAAAGTGTCCTTTTGGGCAGTAATCACTACCCAGCTTGCTGCACGGGTTACAGCTCAGTAAAACTTGATGATTATAAATATTAGTACCTGCTGGTCTATATGCATACATCCCAAAGTCAGGATGAGTATTACCCCACAGCGTATGTATGGGAACTGAGAATGCAGAGGCTATATGCATGAGTCCTGTATCTCCGGTGAATAGTCCTTTGGAGTTCTGTATAGCTATGGCAGACTCTTCTAGAGTTAGTTTATTTACTTTATTTATGAGGTGATTTGAGCCACTATCAGAGAGTACTTTTAGTGCCTTCTCTTCATCAGATGCACCACCGCCTAGGAGCACGATACGCTTGTTTAAGCGTTTAAAAATCGATAGAATTAGTGTTCGTGTGATTTGCTTGGTGAAATATGTGCCACCCACTGCTAGTGTATAATACTCAGAAGGTAAGTCAGCAAGTGCCTCAGATTTTTTAGCAGAGGTAGACGTGAAGAAGTCTAGGCCATTGTTGTCATTTTTAACATTCAAAGACGCAATACCATCAAAATACCTATCTACAATGTGCTTCTTAGGAAGTAGGTTGATCTTGAAATTAACGAACAGCCACTTTTTTATATTTAGTTTTCGAAATGTATAGTGAGGTAAACTTAACTGTGAAATGATACGTTTGGTTCTTGTGTTTTTATGCAAGTCTATTATCACATCCAGAGATAGTACTTTCAGTTTTTCCAAAGCTAAGGACTCCTCTCCATCAGCAAAACAATGAAGATGGTCTATATATGGATTATGCTTAAGCAGCGATGTATATTTATCTTTAGTCAAGTAATGTACTTCTGCCTCTGGTATTTGAAGTTTAAGGCACCTTATGATAGGAGTAGTGAGCACTATATCACCTATACTACTAAACCTTAGTATCAGTATCTTCATAGTTTAGGAGCATAGGTAACCTCACCTAGACTGAATGATTCTTCCATTATATATGCTATGGAAACGCCTTTTGCTATTACTGCTATCACTACCATTTTTTCTGCATCGTTTACTTCAGATATCATTATATGATTAATTATACCGTATTTCCCTTTCAGCTCACACGGCATACGAGTTACATCAAAATCTCCTGTTTCAAAAAAAGCTTTATAAAATTCCCATCCAGATATAGTATCCGTATCTAAAGTATCTTTCTCAAAACGAGTCTTTTTATAGTAGTCTATATATGTATAGGAATCTCCTTCACACGCATCGAAGTAAAGAGTATCGCCTATTTGTATTTCTACATTTTCGGATTGGGCATTAGCTAAGAGGCCGCAGCAGGATAGTATCAGAAGGGCTATAATTTTTATTTTCATCAAATACTTTTTACGACTAGATAATGATTTTCTATGGCAATTATTTCTAAGTTACAGCCCTGATCTATAAATTGACCGAAGGTTTTTGCCTTATATGTTTTTCCTTCTATATGGATATTACCCATAGGTCTGAATGCGGTACTAGCTGTTCCATTTTTACCTATAAAACTGTCATCTATTTCTGCCTCTGTTTGTATTTTCACTTGACCGGTGATAGTGTCTTGGAGCACCAATCTTTGGAAAGCTTTAGACTTCAGAACGTTACTACCAAAGAAGTAAAACAAGGCTGCCAATCCCAATAAAGCAAAAAAGACGCTTGCTAGTGCATTATTCCAATCTTGTGATCTAGTTTCAGAAAAATCTAAATTAATATTATTGATCATACTAAGGACTAATCCTGTGATAGTGAACAATATGCCGCTCACGCCAGCGATGCCAAAACCAGGAATAACGAAAACCTCGGCGGCTATCAGTGCTACTCCAATGATGAAAAGAAGGATTTCCCAATTAGCCGCTAAACCGTCTAAATACAGCGGAGCAAAATATGCTATAGCCGCTATAAAGGCTGCTGCTATAGGAAATCCTAATCCAGGAGTCTGTAGCTCGAAGTATATACCGCCTATCATTAGTAAAATGAATATAGACCGTAGAGCAGGATTAGCTAAGAATGATATTAAATTATCAAGTACAGATGGTTCTACTTTTATTATTTCTGCATCCTCGAGATTATTCAATTGTAGTATCTCCTCAATACTACTGGTCACGCCTTCGCAGTAGCCCCATTCTATAGCTTCTTCAGTAGTGAGGGTAATTACCTTTAGACTGTCATCTAGTCCAGGTACTACTATACTTTCATCCACCATTCCTTCAGCTATGTCTGGATTTCGTCTGTACGTATAGGTTGTATCTGTACCTGTTATAAGGGTATCGTATCCTTGACTTTCGGCTGTACTTCTCATTTGCTTCCGCATATAGCTTTGATACTTATCTGGGGCTTTTGCTCCATCTTCAGTGACTACGGTAGTCGCTCCTATACTAGCCCCCTTTCGCATATAGATCTTGTCACAGGCCAGAGATATAAGTGCTCCTGCACTTGCTGCATTATTATCTATAAATACGTATACCGGTATTTCAGAGTTTAGTAACGTGGTTCGTATACTGTCAGCATCTGTGACATATCCTCCGTAGGTATTCATATGCACCAGTATAAGAGATGCTTTTTCCTCGTTGGCCCGTCTCACGGCTTTTTGAGTGATACGAGTAGCAGCAGGATTTATTTCTTTTTTGAGATCAAAAATCACTATCTTGTCTTGAATCAGCTGACCAAACGATACAGCAGGCATAAGGATTAGCAGACACTTAAAGAGTAATTGTTTCATTTTAACCACAATACTACAACACATAGCAATAAAGTGAATAACTAATTGTTAAATCGAAATATATCATAGATAAATTTGCAATACAATGAATAAATTACTTACCGTATTAATAGTACTTGTAACAGTTTCAGCATTAGCTCATAAAACTGATTCTGTGGGTACTAAAGTGAAAAGTGGCACTTGTTATATCTTGCATAGGGTGGATAAAGGTGACGGGCTATACAGCTTAAGTAAAAAATACGGGGTAAGCCTAACAGCTATAATTACAGAAAACCCAGGTTCTGATAAAGTCGTGAAACTAGATCAGATTTTATGGATACCTACCAGCAGGAAGCCAGTGATGAAGGATAAAGTGGTGACAGATTACTTCAAAGAAAATACTGGAGGAACGGAATCCGATAATGTGAAACTGAAAGATGCAGTAAACAGTAAATCAGAGGTGACTACGTTTGCTAAATACCATAAGGTAGAATTGGGTGAAACATTATATGCTATCAGTAGTAAGTATAGTACTACTGTAGAAATGATCAAAACATTAAATGGTTTGGAGTCTAATAAACTGTCTGAAGGGCAGCGTATACTTGTGCAGGACGGCATGGCTAAGACCATCAAGGTAGATAAAGAAGAGGTAGTAGAAACGGACTACGAACGTATGAAAGCGGAAATGAAAAAGAGTGAGTATGAAGATAAGGGTTTTGATACAGAAGTACAGACGAGTATCGCTGAAAGTTCAACTGGGTATAGTATTAAAGTAGATAAACTAGTAGAGTATAATATCGAAAAAGTGGAAGAAAAGGGTATCACAGTAATCGGTGGGTCCGGTATACCAGTTGATAAAAATTTTGCACTACACTTTAATGCACCCATTGGTACAGTAATAATGGTAACTAATCCCGAAAATAAAAATACCGTATTCGTAAAAGTGACTGGTAATTTTAATCGTCAAGAAGGAAGTGCTTTAATAATTAAGATGTCAGAGTCCTCTGCATCTTTAATAGGTGTGAAATCTAAAGAGAAAATACTACTTAGCTATGCTCGGTAGTAAGCGTAGGATAGATGCTTTAGAACTGGTGTTTTACGCAGTTACTCTTGTAGGGTTTACTGCACTTTGGTATTCGCCAGCTGTAGTAAGTTTAGCTTCGGTGACTTGTGTGTTGCTCAGCGTATATCAGTGGAAGTCTTTTAAGCGTAGCAGTTTTAGACACGTTGGTATTTCTTTGAGTGGCATAGTAGTGCTGGTTTTATTGGATATGATATTTAGTGGATTTGAAAGTCAGACATCTGCTAAGTTTCTTCTTATAGTTGGTTTTGTTGGAGTATTTGGTGCCTCGTATTATTACTACGGAAAATTAGATTGTACGCTGATTCTTAAATACCTACTCGTTATTGCTGGTATCTTAGCACTCGTAAATAGTATTTCTATTTTCAATTATTTTTTGAATAAAGACCATTTTGATGCTTTATTGCTGCAGAGTAAACATATTCCTGTGGGCATTCATCATATTCATTTTGGGGTGCTTAATGGAATGATAGTCATATTGTTACTGGGTTCTTTTTTTGTAGCTAATACGTTTAACAAGTCCTTAAAAGTGATAACGATACTATTCTTGCTTATTATCTTTATATCATTTCATATCTTAAGTTCACGCACGGGCTTACTAGCCTTTTACGGAGCTAGTGTGACAATGCTTGTAGTCTATGCAATGCAAAAAAGACAGTTTAAGGTAGTGCTCCTCGGACTGCTCACCATGGGTATTTCGTTAGCAGCGTCTTATAGTCTTAGTAGCTCCTTTCAAAATAAGGTGGCAAATAGTTTGGAGGATATGAGTAGCTGGGGAAAAGGTGAAGAGATTAACTTTAAATCTATGGGGATGCGCATAGAGGCTGCACGAATGTGCGTTTATATCATTGGTCAAAATCCACTAGGAGTGGGTGCAGCTTATCAGGACAGTGTTATGGCTGCTACCTATGATAAGCTTAATAGTGTACTCTTAGAAGAAAACAGAGTTGGTCCTCATAATCAGTTTTTGGAGTATGGAGTCAGGTATGGTTGGGTAGGAATTATCTTACTTATTTATTTTTTCTTTGGTTTATTTCTATGGGCTGGTCACTCTTCTTTTAGTATGTGGGGTATAGTAGTATTCATTTTTATAGCAGTACTTTTTGAATCCTTACTTGAGAGACAAGTCAGTTTGTACTTTATGGCCCTTCTTATACCACTTTCCTATCATTTTTTTGCTAATTGGCAAGTTAATGAGGTGGGCGAGGACATAAATTAATGTTTTTGACGTTATCTTCGAACTTTAACCAGAATGAAACAAATACTTCTAATTTTCGCCGTTGCTTTTACCCTCGTAAGTTACTCTCAGGACGTAGTTTATGGTGAGGAAGTGGGGGAAGATCCTACAGAAGAAAAATTAACTGGGATATTAGATTATCAAAATAGACTGTTTCTAGGTATATCTAGCACTTTTTTTATTGATTTCATCACTGGCCCACTAACAGAAGGGGAGATAATCACTAAAAAAGTAATAAATAACATACCTACAGATGTAAGCGAACCCATAGCAGAACAGACTGCTTATCAGTCCTTTTATTCCATAGGTATAACACCTAGATATAATCTCCAGGAGCTTAGTGATAAAGCAGCTATTGCTGTTTCTGCTCCATTATCCATTGGTTTTGGTAATTCTGGAGCTGCTAATAATGATGTAAACGGTGCCCAAGGCTTTGGAAACTTTCAATTGCCGCTTCTACTTCATTTTTATTACGGTGCGGAGGCTACTAATAGATCAGATGAAGACTTCGGTCTGAACATAGGTGCTGGGTTGGAACTCAATAAAATTGGAATTTTCAACTTTGGAACGGCAGGAACAGAGCAGTCTAATAATAAGGCTTGGATAATGCCTTCAATTCAGGCTGGAGCTCAGTTTTACAGAGGATATAGTCCAGTAGAAGTCAATATTAAATATGGATTTGGTCAGTTACAAGAGCAGTTTATAGATCAATATGGTAATAGGCTGTTGGATGGTAAGAAAGTTACTCGTGCCTCTAGTTTAAAACTAAGCATTACTTATTTGCTATAATCTAAAATTTCATACTTTATCTTTGCCTCCAAATGTTGAATAGAGATATAAGCTGGTTATCTTTTAACGGCCGTGTCCTTCAGGAAGCACAAGACAGTAACGTGCCGCTGATAGAGCGTATGCGTTTCCTAGGTATTTATTCCAATAATCTGGATGAATTTTTTAGGGTACGTGTTGCTACCTCTTTGAGATTAAAGAAGGCACTAATAAATGTGGCTCCCGAGAAGGCTCAAAAGACCGCAGAAGTCATAGCAGAAATTCAGAAAAAGGTCATTGCCTTACAGCAGGTTTTTTATAGTACGTATGAACAAATATTGGATGAATTAGAGGAGCATCATATTTACATCAAAGATGAGTCAGATCTAAATGAGGAGCAGCAAAACTTTGTCAGAACATTTTTTCTGAAAGAAGTAGAATCACTGATAACCCCAATAATACTTAGTAATATAAAAAAGTTTCCCTATCTCAAGGATAAGGCTGTGTATTTATTCATTTCATTACAGAAAAAAAATGAAAAAAACATTAACGCTCTTATAGAGTTGCCTACTGATGATATCTCACGTTTTGTGGAGCTTCCTAGCCCAGATGGTGAGCAGCATATCATCTATTTAGATGATATTATTCGCTTCAATACACCGTATATCCTTTCTATTTTTTTTCCTCAAGAGATAGAATCTTATATCATAAAAGTAACTCGCGACGCGGAGCTAGATTTAGACGATGACTTTAGCGAAAGCTACTATGAGCGTATAACTAAGAGCTTAGTGAATAGAAAAAGAGGGAGAGTAGTCAGACTCGTCTATGACAAGCAGATGCCACAGCATCACATTGAATTTATACTGTCTAATATTAAAATGTCCAATGAGGACAACCTAATACCAGGGGGTAGGTATCACAACTTCAGAGATTTTATGGGTTTTCCTAGTTTAGGAAACAATCAACTCACCTTCGATCATATAGAATCTTTAGACCATAAATTTATAGATGGGAGTAAGCCGCTTTTAAAACAAGTAAACGATAGAGACTTTCTGTTTCATTTTCCATACCATTCGTTTGATTATATCATAGATCTTATAAGAGAGGCGGCCATAGACCCTAAGGTGACTTCAATTAAAATGAGTCTGTATAGAGTAGCTCCTAAAAGTAAAATAATAAAAGCACTCAAAAATGCTGCACGAAATGGTAAGATGGTCTATGTAGTCATAGAACTTAGAGCACGTTTTGATGAGGAAGCCAATCTAGAGTGGTCTAAGCAGTTACAGGAGGAGAATATACATATAGACTTTGGTCTAAAAGGTCTAAAAGTACACAGTAAGTTGTTGCTCATACAGCGCAAGACTAAGGGAGAATTGAAAAACTATACTCTCATAAGTACAGGTAATTTTCATGAGAAGACTTCTGAGATTTATAGCGATACAGCTCTACTAACCTCGGATGCTCGTATTACAGATGATGTAGCTAAGGTCTTTGAAATATTTGATAAGCCGTATCTACCTTTTACGTTTGACCATTTACTGGTAGCGCCTATCAATCTAAGAAAAGGTCTAGAAGATGCCATATATACTGAGATAAATAAAGTAAAAGGTGGTAATATGGGGAGTATCTTTTTGAAAATAAATAACCTAGTAGATGAAGGAATCATTGCCGCATTATACCAAGCTGCAGATGAAGGTGTACAAATAAAACTGATAGTACGCGGTGTTTGCTGTCTAGTTCCTAGGACTAATATCATAGTACGCAGCATTGTAGGAAGATTCCTAGAGCATTCGCGTATTTTCTGGTTTGGTGATGTGCATACAGGTAGTATATATCTAGGATCTGCAGACTTGATGACGCGTAATTTGGATGTGCGTGTAGAAGCAGTTACTCCTGTGTACGATGTACACTTAAAACACGAGCTAATGAGTTATCTAAACCTGCAATGGAAAGACAATAAAAGTGCACGATTAATAGATGAATATGCTAGTAATAAGATGTATACCAATAGTGATGAGCCTACAGACTCACAGATAGATTGGTATGGTCATCTTTAAGTTTTTTTTAATTCAACAGGTTTTTACCATCCATAGAGACCTCATCTATACCTAGTATATGGAGTAAAGTAGGTGCTATGTCTACAGTATACACAGTATTGTCCGTTTTCATAGCTGATACTTGTGCTCCGTATATAATAAATGGCACGTGGGTGTCATAGCTATACGGTGTACCGTGTGTAGTGCCGCACGACCTCATGTCTACTAAATATCCTTCTTGCGGTATAGTCTGTATAAAATAACCGTACCTGGGATCATAGCTGTTTCTTAGATGTGCTAGAGGAAATGATCCGTCATTCACAAGATAGTCAGCTGGGCTATATGCACCAGCTATATAATGAAGCGATTGTAGCTTTTCTTTGAGTAATGCTACATATGCAGAAGTGTCTACATTATTATTAATTAGATACTGAAAATGTGGTTCTACTCCACTGTAGGAAGATTCAAGTATAGTTTCTTTGGTAAGCTCAAAAAATACCTGAAGCTCGTGGTCTATTCTTTCTAAATCATCATCAAACTGAGTATGCTCTATTCGCTCTGAATTAGGTATAGCAGGAAACTCAGGCATAGGTGCCACACCATGATCTGCGGTGAGAGCTAATGTATAATTACCCTCACCTACTGTAGCATCTAGGTATGCTATAAACTCCTCTATATAAGAGTCTAAGCGGTAGTAGTAATCTGCTATCTCTCTACTATTAGGCCCAAACTGGTGCCCTATGATGTCAGCAGCAGAAAGACCTATTGTGAGTACATCACATTGCTCATCCTGACCGAGCTCTTCCTTGGCAATAAGCTGCTTCGCAAATTCTAATACATAATGATCTCCGAAGGGAGTATTCCAAAGAAAGTTTCCGACTCTGTCGTGCGATACATAAAGTGTATCTAGACTCGCTAAAGTATGTGGGAACCAAGGCAAAAACTTGCCACACTCGTAGGATGCACTATCTCCATCTAACTTGGTCACATCATACGGTGTATTATATATCCATCCAGTAGCTAGTGCCTCACGCTCTGTGGAGTCTCCTGAAAAGCTCAGAGCCCAATCTGGAAAACGTTCATTGTAATAATCTGAACTTACCATTCGGATGCTCTCCGCATCAAACCAAAATGCTCTATTTGCATCTTTGCCACCCATTAAGATTGAACTTCTATCTTTTAAGGCTACGCTATAGGACTTGCTCTTGGCATTTTTACTTTTTACTATATCACCTAGGGTAGGTCTTTGTAGTCTCGCTGCACTTACTTTTTTAAGGTTACAGTTTTCTACTCCTATAAAATGTATAGACGTATCCAGTATGGAATACTCTGTGACACCTGTGGATCTTACATATACATTATTATCTACTATGCCATGCGTACTTGGATAACATCCAGTGGCTAGCGTAGCATGGCCTGCAGCAGTAGTAGTGCGAGCGTGGTAGTGATGCATTTGGGTAAATACAGCACTAGTACTAAACAGTGACCCGTGGGTACGGGGCATAAATTCAGTATCGTCTAGATAGGAAGCACTCATTTGATCTACACTTATGACTACGAGAAGCTTAGGTGTTATCATTTTATTAGACCCACCACACGATAGGAGCATTGTGACCAACAGTATATGTATTATTTTTTTCACTATGCGAAATAAGCACTCCAATGTTATCTTATAACCTGAATTCTATTTTATTTTTCAGTTCAGAGCTCTCAAATAGCTGTTTTGACTGAAATGCGCGTTGTAACTGAAAGCTATTAAAAGCTGGTTTATAGTAAACAAAATAAAAAAGACCCGTTGGCGTATTGTACCTTGCTTATACTAAGAAACATAAGCATATTTGCCAATGCGTTATTTTGCAATATTTTTATTTGTTTTTTCAGTAGTTCACAGCGTGAGTGCTCAGCGTGTCACTCGGGGTATAGTGTTGGATCAAAATGAGAATCCATTGCATAATGTTAAGATTCAAGAGCCTAGTACTCAAAATATCGCTTACACAAATGATAATGGTGAATTTATACTGACCTATTTTGAACAAGAAAGCAAGTTAATATTCACTTATCCTCAGACAGACACTGTGAGATTAGCATTAGAGTATGACGCCAATACCAAAGTATTTATGAGGCCTAAGGAAGGGTCTAATGAGTATCACTTTGGATATCATGCAGGTTTCTTAGATTTTGGGAATAAAAATAAGAATAAAAACTTAGAGAATATGCCCTATTTCTTAGGAGAGTCTGATGTGAACAGACAGCTGCAGATGCTTCCAGGGGTAGAGCAAGGAAATGAGGGCTACAGTAACTTGTACGTGCGAGGCGGGAATGTAGATCAAAATCTTGTGCTGTATAATGGCACACCTATTTATAATTTCAATCATATCTTTGGAATATCGTCTACCTTTCACCACAAGAGCATCAAGAATACGAGTATACACAGAGGAATAGCACCTGCTAAGTTTGGTGGACGTTCATCGTCTATTATAAATCTTGAGAGTGAAAAAGACCGTGATTTTAGTGGTTTAGAAGGAGAGTTTGAGATGACACCGCTCAATGCTGGACTCTATCTAGGAAATATTAAAAAAGGAGTTTCTTACTTCACCATAGCTGCAAGGAGATCTTGGATAGACTTACTTATCCCTCAGGAGGTTCGCCAAAACTCACAGACGGCTAATATCTATGACTTACAAGTAAATTACGGTAGAATCTTGAAAAATAAGGACAAGCTAGACTTTAGTTTGATGAATACAAGAGATTTATATTTCCTATCTTCCAGTGATGATGGAGATACTTCAGGCTCAGTAGTCACACGTTTTGGTATCACTCAGAAGTGGTCTAATCTGCTAGCTTCCGTAAAATATACGAACTATGTATCTAAACGCTTTAGTGGCGAGCAGTCTATATACTACTCTAGTTATAAAACTTCTCTGGAGTTAGAGCAAGAAATATACGATCCGAGCATAAACTCCATACCTAATACACAACGGCTTCAGGAGCGGGGGATTCGTGATATAGGCATACAGAGTAACTGGATATATCATTGGAAAAATAATCACAATGTAAGTTTTGGGATGCAAAATAGTACGAAGCTATTTTTAGTAGGACGACGCACGAATGTGGTAGCTGGTTATCCCACTGTATTAGATTCCAAAGAAGTATCAGGAGATGAGAAGTATAAACCATCTAATGAGCTGGTATTGTACGCAGAAGATGCTTTTAGGTTAAACTCCAATACTAAGTTAGATTACGGTTTTAGGTCGGTATTGTACCAGTTTGATGGTAATAGTAAGGCTGTCATAGAGCCACGCATACACGGTACCTTCTTTTTAGATAACAGAGATGTACTGAAGCTAGGGTATAACAGACATAACCAGTTTATAAGTCAATTAAGTCTAGGAAACGCTGGAAGTCCGCAGAACTTATGGGTGCCATCTACAAAGCAGATACTACCACTTAAAGTAGATGTACTAGAGGCTGCTTATGAGCGTAAGCTAGGAAACGACTATTCAGCTAGTATAAATGTGTACTTCAAGCGGATGCAGAATATCACCTTGGTTTCTAATTTAGAGGACGCTGGTAATGCGGACTTAGACTGGCAGTCTAGTGTAGTACAAGGTACAGGTAGAGCGTATGGAGCAGAGTTGTTTTTTCAAAAAAGTAAAGGCTATTTTACTGGATGGATCAGTTATGCTTACAGTAGAAGTACACGAAACTTTCCGGAACTGTTTGATGAAGATTTTAATTTCAGTTTTGATAGGCCGCATATGCTGAAAATATATGGTAACTATACGGACAAAAGGTCTCAATTTAACTTTGGGTTCAACTATATCATAGGAAGTGGACAGCTATTTACACTGCCTATTGGTAAGTTTAGAGACCAATCTGGAAACCTGCAATTGGAGTATAACACACTCAATAACTATAGGTCTAATGTATATCAACGTTTTGATATTAGTGTAATGAGAGCTAAATATACGGGAGGGTTAGACCAAGAGTGGAGATTTTATATCTATAACATGCTGGGCTCTCGTAATCCATTAAATATTTCTCCAGATTTTGAAGATGCTGGATTGTCTAATTTGGTAGTAAATAGAGTTTATCTGGCTTTCGTACCCGGAATAGCCTACATAGTTAAGTTTTAATTGAAATTTTAAAAAGAAACAAAATGAAGAAAATAGCCATATACATATTGGGTACTGCACTCTTTAGTAGTTGCTTTGAGGATACCATAAAACCAGATATTCTAAAAGATTATACACCTAAACTGGTAGTGAATTCCCTAATAACAGCAGATGATTCTATCAGTATAGAGATTACCACTAGTGTAGCGGCTATAGATAATACTTTTCCTAATCTAGTGAAAGATGCAAAAATCACTATAACAGACGGGTCGCTTGATCAAAACGGAAACTTGAAAAAAATAAGACCAGTCTATAGAGATTTAACTGAGACCTACTCCAGTCCACAGACTTTTGCTGAGGGCACTAGGTTAGAAGTGCGTATTACGCATCCAGACTATCCCAATGTGATTTCTACTGTATTTATACCTGCTGATGTAAATTCTGTAGGTTTGTTAACCGTGGATGGAGGCATAGATACAGGAGGTCTAGTAGGAGATCTCATTCAAGTAAGCTTCGCAGATCCTGGTAATCAAGATAATTATTACAGACTAAAGGTTAGTTACTTTAGTGAAACGGTAGGAGTTTGGGTTCCATTTATATTTCCTAAGTCTGATCCTTCGCTGGCGGAGTATAATTCATTTGCATTAGATGATCTAAGTATCTTGTTTAATGATGAGCTATTTAATGGGCAAAATAAAACCTTCAGTACAGTGGCCCCTAGTGGGATAGTGAGCAGAAATACGGGGGATAAGTTTCGTGTAGAGTTTACCAGTATATCCAAAGACTATTTTGAGTACTACCGCTCGCTACAACGTGCCACAGACGCGAAGGATCTTACCTTTCAGGGGTCTTATAATAATGCTGTAGTGATCCATACTAATGTACTGAATGGGCTAGGTATCCTAGGTACAGAGAATGGTAAAGCGATAGTCCTCAAATAATATGACACATACGTCAAGTCACAGTAATAAAATTAGTTCAGTATGCAGTAAATTGCGCTCGATTACAATATAAATGATTAAAAGGTTGGGATTTTTGGTGCTTTTGATGGCACTAGCCGTGAGTATATATGCTCAAAGTGGCACATTAAGAGGGTTTGTATATAATGCTGAGAATGGGACCCCATTGCTATCAGCACTAGTCACTTTTAAGGAAATAAAACAAGGAACGTATACCGATGAGCGTGGATTTTATACCATTGCTAATATTCCTTTTGGAAAATATAAGGTCATGGTAAACCTCGTTGGTTTTAGTCCTGATTCAGCTACTTTAGAGTTTAATAACGGGGGAATAGTAGCACAAAACTTTTACTTAAATAATAGAGGGAATGAATTGGCCACTGTGCGTGTATCCGCTGAGAAAGTGCGTAAAACCAAAGAAGTAAGTATAGGTAAGACCACCATAAAACCTATCCAACTTACCCGAATACCGAGTGTAGGAGGTGAACCAGACTTGGTTCAATATCTGCAAGTACTACCTGGAGTTGTATTTTCAGGAGATCAGGGTGGACAGCTCTACATCAGAGGAGGATCTCCAGTGATGAATAGGGTCATGCTTGATGGACTCACTATTTATAATCCATTTCACAGTATTGGACTATTCTCAGTATTTGATACAGATATTTTGAAATCTGTAGATGTTTACTCTGCGGGGTTTAGTGCAGAATATGGTGGGAGAATAAGTGCTATAGTAGATGTGAAGACTAGAGATGGTAATAAGACCAATTTAGCTGGGAAAATAAATGCAAGTCCCTTCAGTTCTAAGTTTTTACTGGAAGGACCTTTAAAAAAGTATGAGCAGGGGAAAGGCAATAGCAGTTTTATAATTTCATATAAAAACTCTTATTTAAAAAACTCTGCACCCGTTATTTATCCATTTGTGAATGACGGTATGCTTCCGTATACGTTCAGTGACTTGTATGGTAAATTCACCGTAAACTCTGCAAAGGGTAGTAATATAAGCGTATTTGGATTTGACTATAAGGATAATGTCGACTTCGAAAATTCTGCAGCGTATGCCTGGACATCTAGAGGGTTAGGTACCAAGTTCCTACTGGTACCATCAGGCAGTGAGACCATAGTAGATGGGGGTATTACATTTAGTAACTATGAGATTACGCAGACAGAGTTAGATAATAAGCCTAGAAGATCAGCAATAAATGGGTTTAACGTGAATTTGAATTTCTCAAAGTTTCTAAATGAGCTGGATAAGGTAAAGTATGGTATAGAGATGAATGGTTTTCGTACCGATTTTGAGATCTTTAATAGCTTAAACAGGAAGATATCTCAAGAAGAAAATACAAGTGAGATCAGTGGATATGTGAATTATCTGAAGAATATTCAGAAAAGAGTTCTTATAGAAGCTGGCATGAGACTGCAGTACTATGCCAGCCTTCAGGAGACCTCTCCAGAGCCTCGTATACGACTAAAGTATAATATCAATCCTAGGGTAAGATTCAAAGCAAGTGCAGGCTTATACTCTCAGAATCTAATGAGTGCAGCGAGTGATAGAGATGTAGTTAACCTATTTTACGGATTTTTAAGTGGGCCTACAGATCTTCCTTCAGAGTTTCAGGGCGAGCCTGTGACCTCTAAGCTCCAAAAAGCAAGACATGCAGTAGCAGGTTTTGAGTTTGATATCAATGCTATCTCTGAGATCAATGTAGAAGGATATATCAAAGAATTTACTCAGATTACGAATGTAAATAGAGATAAGATTTTTGATAATAATAGAGAAAACCAAGATAGGCCTTACTACCTCAGAGAGAGTTATATAGTAGAAGAAGGGGAGGCCTATGGATTTGATATCACCTATAAACTAGAGACTAAGCAATGGTATGTATGGACAGTATATTCCTATAATGTAGTGAATAGAAATGACGGCTTACGGGAGTATCAGCCACATTTTGATAGAAGACATAATGTGAATATTGTGAATTCCTATGATTTTGGTGAGGATCTGAAGTGGAATGCAAATATCCGTTGGAACTTTGGTTCAGGTTTTCCATTTACACTTACACAAGGATTTTATGAGCAGCTAGATTTTAATGGTGGAGCAAGTTCTGAGTTTGTGCAAGAAAATGGTGAGCTTGGAATATACTATGATGAAATAAATCGTGGAAGATTACCGTATTACCATAGACTAGACGCATCACTTAAGCGAAGATTTAAGCTCAAAAAGGAAAATAGAAAAGCAGAGGCGATATTTTCTGTCACTAATATTTACAATAGAGAGAATATTTTCTACTTTGATCGGGTAAACTATAATCGTGAGAATCAGCTTCCGCTGCTGCCTAGTTTGAGTTTTAGTTACAGTTTTTAAGAGATTTCATTCTGAGTGAGGATATTCTCTAGTATTTGACTCACACAAGCTTTGAAGTTTCTTATTGTTCTTTTTTAGCTAGTTGAACTTTTAAGAGTGCCCCACCAAAACTTTAATATCGCTAGTCGTGTAATTGTTTATACCAAAACAGTATTAGGAGACTACTTTTAAAAGGCTATCGTTAAAGGTTTACTCTACTTGTTTGTCATCTCTGGACATTATGAAAATCTAAAAGTGATTCAATATCTTGTTTTTAGATAAATAGAATGAGCTGTCCCCAATTAAGTTGAGGACAGCTCATTCTATGTAATGCGTGAATATTATAGCTATATCATCTCCAGAGATGAAGAAGAGCAAGACTCTTCTTTAATTATTTCTACACTGGTGGGGTGTGGGGATATGAAGGCATTATCCAATATCCTCATACCTTCTAATACTGTATTGTACTCCGTGGTAAGTACTTTACTTTCCTTTACGCGTAGCATTATATCCCTGTGCTCGCCTGGTGGCAGTTCATTGTAAGCTAAGAGTATAATTTCGTTTGTAGTAATGTCTTTAATCATATCGGTTTTGTGTTACAATTTCCATTAAAACGCATCTAACTAGCGATTTAGTATGCAGCAAGATAAATAATTAGTATCTCAGTGTAAAATGCTGTTTACTAAGAGATGGGTCTATGTAGACTAGGCCGATAAAAAATAAATCTATAGTAGAAGTAGTCGTGCTATGTGCCTTTATGGTATCCCAAGCATTTTCCATGTCCTTACTGTAGTGGATGTCATCAAAGATAAATAGGGTCTTAGCAGTAGCGTGCTGCTGTAGCACCTCAAAGTATCTAAGGGTCGGCTCTAATTTATGATTTCCATCTATGTATATGACGTCAAAGGTTTTTCCTTGGAGCTGGTCCAGTGTTGCATCAAAATTACCGATTGTGCATTTTATATTTTGGAGACCTAGCTGATTCCATATGTGCTGAGCAATGTCTGCCACTGTCCTATCACCTTCCAAAGTATGTATCTCAGTACCTTCATTGCGAGCTAGATAAGCTGTAGTGATTCCGAGGGAAGTACCTAGCTCTAGCACGTCCTTAGCATTGTGATGTGCAACTAACTGGCTGATTAGCTGAGCGTATTTTTTAGGTTTTAGAGCAGTATTGGCTATATCAGCTATTTTCTTTTCAAAAATACTCCCATATTTACCGTAGTCTGTAAATGAGATTACTTGCTTACTTTTCCTTAGCCTAGCCCTTTCTGACTCTATGTCCAGATGCTTTATTTTATAAGCTGCACCCAGTACTTTATCAGCTATGGCATATACAGTAGGAGGGTGCACACCGTGCTTATTCTTAGCACGGAGGTAGTACTTAACGTATGCTGCAGCTATGGCTAGTTTACCATACGGTTTATTGCCCATTCTCTACTCTGCTGTAGCTTCTGTAGACGGCTCAGAATCTGCAGGTGTATCTACTCTTTTGGCTTTTTTGATAGCACTTAGCTCTACTTTTAGTTTGTCTATTTGCTTTTTGGCCTTTTCTATTTTTACATCAAATTCTTTCAGCATCTTTTCTGCTGTCTTAGACATAGCAAAAAAGGACATATTTCGTTCTATACTTGCTATTTCCTCTTTCAGACCCCCAATGCGTTTTTTGATACCAAACTCTTCTCTTTCTAATTGTTTTACACCATCTGGAGACGACTCTTTGATAGAGACATAATGGTCACCCAGGTTAGCCGCTTTAGCTTCTTCTATTTGCTTACTATACTTGGTATATACCGTATTGTTTGCCTCGTCGTATGCCTTGCTGATGCGTTTGACATCCTTGTGTGGTACGAAACCAGCTGCACGCCAATCTGCATTTATCTGCTTTAGCTCTGCGAAAGCCTCCTTATGAGATACTTCCTTGGTACCTAGCTCTGTTAAACTTTTAACTAATGCTTCTTTTTTGACAAGATTCTCTTTTTCTTCCTCTCTTTTTCCAGAGAACGCACCATTTTTAGCTTCAAAAAATTTATCGCAAGCAGATCTAAACCTTTTCCAAATTGCTTGATTTACTTTTTCAGGTACAGGTCCTATTTTTTTCCAATCTGCTTGAGCGTTGAGTATTTTTTTAGTCGACTCTGCCCAGTCTTTGCTTTCGGCTAATTTCTCTACGCTTTCGCAGAGTACTTCTTTTGACTTTAGATTAGTACTTTTCTCAGCATTTATCTCTTTGAAAAATGCTTTTCTACCTGTGTAGAATTCATTTCTAATGCCGTTGAACTTAGTCCATGCAGCATCTTTATTGCTTTTGGGCACGGGACCTACTTTTTTCCACTCGCCAAAGAGTTCTTCAAATACTTTTGTTTTTTCATTCCAGTCTTTGATGGTTTCTGGTTGTACTGCATTGAAAATTTCTGCTTTTTCTACTAAGAGTACTTTTTTCTCTAGATTCTCTTCTTTTCCTTTCTCTAGTTCTTCGTAGACAGCACGTTTAGCTTCATATACCGCATCACTTGCAGACTTAAAAGCTAACCATATAGGTTCTCTGCTTTCTTGAGGTACAGGTCCTACGTTCTTAAAATCTTCGTGAAGCTTATTGAGTAATATAAAGCAACGTTTGATAGATTTCTCTTTGTGAAGTTCTTCTACCTTTTTTGTTAAGTCTATTTTGGCTTCTAAGTTCTTTTGACGGTCCAGTTCTTTAAGCTCCAAATTAATTCCATGATTATCATAAAATTTATTTTGCAATAAATTGTACCTATCCCATAATTCAGAAACTGCCTCTTTAGGCAATACTCTGATAGCTTTCCACTCGCGTTGTATCTCTTTTACCTGACTTATACTATCTAGTGTTTCGTCACTGCTTACGATTTCTTCTAGCTTATTGAGTAGAGCTTCTTTAGTGGCTAAGTTTTTCTTTTTCTCTTGCTCTATTCTAAGCTTTTCTTCTTCGCGAGATTGCTTAACTTTTGCATCTATTTCTGTCAGCTGATTAGTGAGATTAGACTTTTCATACTTGAAACTTGTCTCTGAGTCAGTATTTTCCTTCTCAAATATCTCTTTAGCCTCATTTTTAGCAGTATTATATTTTTCATAAAACACGTTTTTTATGACCTTTAGTTTCTCCGAAGCGGCCTTAGGAGTAAGCACTAGCATCTCATTAGCTAGGGACACTAGTTCCTCTAAGGATTTATCTTTTAAGGAATCTGTATCTTGTTCGTTGTCAGTAACTTCAGAACTTATTACTGCTTTTCTTAGCTCGTTATTTTGCTCATCTGTAGTCGTTTTGATAGCCACTTTAGGGGTATCTTCTGTGCCGGAATTAGTACTTAAGTCAGCCGCTGTTTCGTCGATCATTGTATTTTATAAAAAAGAGTGCAAAAATGGTATTTTTGAACCGTAATGGCAACATTCCTAAAAGAACCTGAAGTAAAGATTGTAGAGTGCCCCAGAGATGCTATGCAAGGCATCCTAGATTTCATTCCTACAGAGACTAAAATAGCCTATCTAAATGAGTTACTTAAGGTGGGCTTCCATACCATAGACTGTGGGTCTTTCGTGTCACCTAAGGCTATACCTCAGCTGCGAGATACACAAGAGTTGCTAAATGCTGTAGACCTTACTCAGACTGATACTAAATTATCTGTGATAGTCGCCAATCAGCGAGGTGTACGCAATGCGATAAAGTTTAAGCAAGTTGATTATCTGGGTTTTCCATTTAGTGTATCCGAGACTTTTCAGCAGAGAAATACAAATAAGAGTATTGCAGATTCTTTTGATACCGTGAAATTCACATTGGATCAATGTAATCAAGCAGATAAAGAAATGGTTGTATACATCAGTATGGGTTTTGGTAATCCATATGCGGATGAATGGAGTACCGCTATAGTGACAGACTGGGTAGGAAAGTTGGAAGAGCTAGGTGTAGTACATTTTTCCTTATCAGATACTGTAGGAGTGTCTACTGCGAAGACGATATCATCTGTATTTAGTGCTGTGCACAGCGAGTTTAAGGAAGCAGAGTTTGGTGCACATTTTCATACTACTGCAGATGCTTGGACAGAAAAAATAGATGCTGCTTATGCTAATGGATGTAAGCGATATGACGGTGCTATAAAGGGGTATGGTGGTTGTCCTATGGCAAAAGATGACTTGGTAGGCAATATGCCCACAGAACGCCTTATAGACTATTTTGGAGCAGATAATCTCAAACTAAAAAAGGCCTCTTTTCTGGAAGCCTTTTCTACTGCTGAAAATATTTTTAACCGTTATCTGTGAGTTATTACAAGCTTCTTAGCTATGTTTATTTCAGGACTAGTCACGGTGATAAAGTAAGTACCACTAGCAAGACCAGCTGTAGACTCCTTCTCATTTGACTGAAGTGCTTTTATAAGATTTCCATTGATGTGATATAAGTGTATCTCTGTGGCTCCAAGTGAGGGGTCTATCTCTACATATATACTCTCTGAAGCAGGATTAGGGTAGACAATTAACATATCTGAAGATACATAGTTAGTCACCGCACCGGTAGTAGAGACTGCTATGAAGTTATCACTCGTTTTGGCATTGGTACCGTAATCATTTGTTATACTGAGTGCTACATCATAAAAACCTGCAAATGTAAAATCCAATTCTATACTGTCTGTAGTCAAATCTCCTTTGGTGATCGTATAGGTATTTGGAGATATAGTCCAAGTTCGAGAAGTAGGTATTTGACCGCTAGAGATATCTTCGATGACTACAGTCTCTTTTATTCGCACATCTTGTTTACTAGCCTGAAAGCGAGCTATTGGAGTCAGCTGATTAACCGTTATTTTACGTATCACGTGACTATTTACTATTGAGCTATTTTCTGTGGCGTACAGATTTCCTTGACTATCACTAGTAAGGCCTGCTATTTCTGTGAAAGACGCTGAGCTGCCCGATCCATCCACTACGCTAAATTTAGCTACGTTTCCTGCAAATGTGGTCACTGTATTATTTACCTCATCTATTGCTCGTATTACGTTTTGGTCAGCCACGTAGATGATACCAGCTATTACCGCTATACCCTTAGGTGATTTAAATCTAGCCTCTGTGAGACTGCCATCCACTATCTGTAGGGTATTACCAGTAGTAGATCCTGCTAGGGTAGTAGTAGCACCAGAAAACATATTGATTTTACGGATATTCCCATTCCAAGGGTCCGTTACCACTATCGTATTACTGTTATAGATAGCTACTCCATAGGGAGATCCAAAGTTAGCAGACGCTCCGGAACCGTCTGAAGTACCACGAGTACCAGCTTTACCTGCCAATGTAGTGACTACTCCAGCACTACTTATCTTTCTTATAGTATAGTTATCCCTATCTGTCACATAAAATGCTCCGCTAGCATCTTCAGTGATATCTGTTGGATTATTAAACCTAGCAGCTGTTCCTGTTCCATTAGAAGTACCAACAGTACCATTTTGACTGGCGTTTGGAGCTGCTCCGGCAAAAGTGCTTAAAACTTGTCCATTTCCTAAATTTACATACTTTGCTACTTTGCGTATCGCATGATTCTCTGTATCACATATATATAAATCACCATTGGTATTACAGACCATTCCGTGTGGATTTCTAAAGTTAGAGGCAGTACCTGTAGCATTTTTATATCCTTCTGATAAGGCAGGTTGCTGTAGGCTTCCTGCACGGATGTGTAGTTGCCCATTGGCTATTATTCTTACTTTATTACGCTCACTGATATACATTTTACCTGTGGGGTCAAAACAGATACCCGTAGGGAAACTAAAGTATGTGTCATCTAAGTCTTTGCTGGAGGCAGATTCATAGTTATTGAAACCATCACTATTTTCTTTTCCGGCATACGTAGTGACACTCTGTGCTATAGATAATAATCCAAAAGACAAGCAGAGGATGAATAGGAAGTTTTTTTTCATTTTAAATAGTATTAATTGTATTAGAAATTGGCAATGCAGTTATTTACACCACTTTCTATTTGTTCGTTTATGTTAGTATAGTCTCGTTTTATAAAAGGATCCCCAGTGATAGATTCATATAGTTCTATGTATCTCTCAGATATAGAATTTACTAGCTCGGTACTCATTATGGGGATACTTTGCCCTTCTAGTCCTTGAAACCCCTCGGAGATAAGCCATTGTCTCACAAATTCTTTGCTTAGTTGCTTCTGCTGTTGATCTTCAGCTTGTATTTTTTCATAACTATGGGCATAGAAGTAACGTGACGAGTCTGGAGTATGTATTTCATCTATAAGTAGGATCTCGCCGTCACGTTTGCCGAATTCGTATTTGGTATCTACGAGTATCAGTCCTTGCTTAGCTGCGTGTACCGACCCGTGTTCAAAAAGAGCTAGAGAGTAAGCCTCTAGCTTAGCCATTTCTTTTTTCTTGATAATACGGTTACTTATAATATCTGCTACGCTAATATCGATGTCGTGTCCCGTCTCCGCCTTAGTACTAGGGGTGAGGATAGGAGTAGGAAGCTTATCGTTCTCTTTAAGTCCGTCTGGTAAAGCTACGCCACAGATTTCTCTTTTACCTTCTCGGTATTCTCTCCAGGCGTGGCCAGCTAAGTAGCCTCTAACTACGAATTCTACGGTATAAGGCTTACATTTATATCCTAAGGTGGCGTGCGGGTCTACCTCAGCTATTTTCCAGTTAGGAAGTATATGCTTAGTATCCTCTAGGAACTTTGATGCTATCTGATTTAGCACTTGTCCTTTATAGGGTATGGAGGCAGGGAGCACGTGGTCAAAAGCTGATATGCGGTCACTGGCTATGAGTGCTACATGATTTTTTCCTAAGGTATATACGTCTCTTACTTTCCCCCTCATAAAACCTTCTTGGTCTTTGAAAAAAAAATTTGTGGAGACTAGTGTGTTGTGTTCTGTTTCTGTCATTATAAATAAATGAATTTCAAAAATATAAATATCTAGTGAGATACTATAATTAGCTGTTGCTTTAAAAGTTACAAAGAAAAGACATCGTATCTTTACCGTCTGCAAAATCTTGTAAATCAGGCATCTGCGCACTCCCGAGTGCTACGTTGGCTACACTCGAATAGTTACCCACAATACATTGAATATCTTCTTTATTTTCTGAAAGGAATTCAGCTATTTCAGCAGGGTTGTCATAGTGAGCATAGTGTATGCACGCTAGAGGTGCGTGCAGACTCATACGCTCTTTGGGCAGAGCAAAGCCAGTATCTAAGTGTTGCTCTTGATTCATAAGTAGCAGTGCTCTATGATAGGTGTAATTATTGGCATATTTATTATGGTTAGCCAGTTCTTTGTATTTCATAAAATGGTCCAGTACTCTAGTGATATCCATCTCTTTAGGCATAAGAAGAAGGCTCACATTTCTGCATCCCAACCCAAAGTATTGAAATACATCATCTGCTAAAGCGTCTAACTCCTCGCTAGACTCTTTACCACTAAGTATGGCGAGTGATTTTCTGTTTTTACGTAGTAGGCTAGGTATGTGCTTAAAGTAAAGCTCAAAGTAGCGGAAGCTATTATTACTGCCCGTAGCTATCACAGCATCTATAGTGTCTAAGCGTTCTACAATACTCAGTCTAGCCCCTAGTCCACTGGCTATCAATACTTTTATAATGTAGAGCATTACGTACTTATCATCGCTACTCGGTTTTATGACTGCATGATGTCCGCTGAGAAGTACGCAAAGTAGGTCGTGAAATCCCACCAAAGGGATATTCCCTGCCATTATTACGCCCACTCTTTGTGGAGTATCGGTATAGGGGTAAGGTAATACGAATTTTTGAAGATTATCTTTAGAGAGCGTTGCTGACCAGTGAGTTATACTCAGAGCGTAATTTTCATTAGTTAGCCAGTTGTTTTCTACATACGTGCGATTAGTAGCGGCTTGTAGATCTTCATTATCAGAAGTGAGAAGGGTACCTAGGTGCACCAGTGCGTCTATAACCTTAGATTGCTCGATCATTATTTGCAAAGGTGCTAATTCTTTATAATATGTTAACGTTTTGGTGACTTTCTTATTTTTATTTTTTGTGATATTTGAGAAATAATTTAAAAGTTTAAAACGATTATAAAATTATGGCTTGGAGAAAATTAGAAGGAGAACTATTGGAACGTGATATTCTGATAGAAGTAGAAGAAGCCCTAAAGGCTGAAATAGGCACTAAAATCAAAGTTTGTATAGGTTCAGACTCACAAGTGAAAGGAGATTATACTGCCTTTGCCACAGCTATAGTGTTTTTAAGAGAGGGTAGAGGAGGCTTCGTTTTTGTCAATAAATACTCTAGTGAACGCAAGTTTACTATCAAAGAGCGAATGATACATGAAGTAAGTGATAGTGTACAGTTTGCCATCAAAGTATGTCCTATCTTAGATAACTATAAGACCGAACTAGAAGTACATGCAGATATCAATACAGATCCTAATTTTAAAAGCAACGTAGCTTTCAAGGAAGCAATGGGCTATATCCTTGGCATGGGCTATACGTTTAAGGCTAAACCAGACGCTTTTGCAAGTACATACTGTGCGGGTAAGGTGGTGAGTTGAGAGTAAGTTTAATTTAATGTTGGAATTTATAATTATCTACTGGGTTTTGATTATACGTTGAGTATTGTTCACTTTAGTTTGGCTTAACTTAGTATATACAAAGTGATGTATTGGGAAAATCAATTGGACTAAAGTTATTTTAGCTCAAAAGGAAGGTAGATTTCTTACTTTTGCGATAGTGGAATACATTTTACTAAAGTAATATTTTGTTTACCTTCATTAATTTAAAATCTCAATAGAAATTGTCAAGAATACTAGCACTAGACTATGGTGGTAAACGCACTGGTGTAGCCTCTACAGATCCATTGCAAATCATAGCATCACCGCTTATTACTGTGCAGACAGAGGATTTGATGGACTACCTTACCGAGTATATAGCTAAGGAGGATGTCAGCGAACTAGTAGTAGGTCAGCCCACTAGACATGATGGTTCATTTTCAGGTATAGAAAAATACATACTTGAGTTTATAGAAAAATTTAAAAAGAAGTTTCCCGCAATAGTAGTGCACCGTATTAATGAGATGTATAGCTCCAAGGATGCCATGCAAGCTCTTATAGCTAGTGGTGTAAAAAAGAAGGATAGGAGAGATAAGAAATTATTGGATAGCACGGCAGCAACCTTACTTTTGCAGGAGTTTTTATACGATAAATGATATACCCGATTAGAGCATACGGAGACCCTGTACTGAGAGCTAAATGTGAAGTTATTACTGATTTTGGTGATGATTTTCAGAAACTAGTAGTCGACATGTACGAAACTATGGATGGTAGTGATGGTGTAGGGTTAGCAGCACCACAGATAGGGAAACCACTTCGTCTTTTTATGATAGACAGTACATTGTTTGATAAAGATAAAAAAGAAGGCGTACGTACAACATTCGTAAATCCTGTAATACTAGAAGAAGTAGGTACTGAATGGGTTTTTGAAGAAGGATGTCTAAGTATCCCAGATGTACGTGAAGATGTAAATCGTAAACCTACGGTGAAGGTAAGGTATCAAACGGTCACAGGAGAAGAAAAGGAAGAAACCTTTGAAGGTATGACTGCCCGTGTGATACAGCACGAGTATGATCACATAGAAGGAATCCTATTTACAGATCACATATCTGCATTTAAAAGACAACTGTTAAAAGGCAAACTAACTAATATAAGTAAGGGAAAGGTAAGTGTGCACTACCGAATGAAGTTTGCAAAGCGGAAGTAATGAGCGGTTACCTTCTAATTTATAGACCACTTAATATTATATTCATAGTTCTGGCTCAGTGGCTCGCAGCTTATTTCCTAGATACGCACAGCACCATTGACGTGTTGACAGAAGGTGGGATTTATTGGTTAATGTTTGGCACCGCTGCTTGTACCGCTTTTGGGTATTGGACAAATGACTATAACGACTATCAGCGTGACTTGATAAATAGGAGTGAGATATCTGCTATACATCGATTAGACAGTAATTTAGTCTATGTACATTTTTTAATATTCATATCCATAGCATTATATGCTGGTAATGTTCTAGGAATTTGGTTTGTAGGTCTTTTCGTGATTACCATAGCTGCATTAGCGACCTATAGCAAGTGGCTTAAGAATGTAGCGATAGTTGGAAATTTTACAATAGCTGCATTAAGCTTTTTTTCGCTCTACAGTGTATATCAGCTTTTTCCAAGTCTCAATACACAGTTGATACTACATTTTGCCTCACTAGCTGCCGTACTTAATCTGGTGCGTGAGATGGTAAAAGATGCAGAAGATCTAGAAGGAGATTATAAAACGGGAGCTAAGACTCTGCCTGCACTATGGGGCTTGAGTGGAACTAATATTAGCGTATATGTTATTTTGTTAATCACGACATCATTTACTATGGTATCAGTGTATTTTCAGTCTTACTTTTTTGAGAGTACTTTGAAGTATGTGTATTATGCTTATTACTTGCTGTTTATAGCTTTCCCGCTGTACAAAATAGCGGTAGATATACGCTATGCTAGGACCAAAGAAGAATACACTGAGCTCAGTACATTGCTGAAATATGTCTTAGGTGTAGGCATACTGTCGATGTTATTTTTCTAATATTGCCCTATGAAGTTATTGCTAGGATCTAATTCCCCGCGGAGAAAAGAGCTCCTCACTCAATTGGGATATACATTTTCAAAAGTTAAAATACACTGCGATGAAGTATTTTCTTCTACTATGCCAGTAGAAGAAGTAGCAGAATATCTAGCCAAAAAGAAGTCTTTAGCGTTCACTTCATTAAATGAAAATGAAATACTCATAACTGCGGATACAGTAGTTATAGCAGACGGACAAATTCTCAATAAACCGAAAGACAGAGAAGAAGCAAGAGCTATGCTCACTATGCTGAATGGAAAGACTCATTTGGTACAAACTGGTCTATGTATCCGGAGCTTAAAAAAAGGTGAATCATTGGATACAGCGACTACTAGTGTCACGGTAAAGGAGTTGACAGATGAAGAGATAGCATTTTATATAGATACCTACAAACCGTATGATAAGGCAGGAGCTTATGGGATACAAGAATGGTTTGGATTAGCTTGTGTGTCAAGCATAACAGGAAGTTACTACAATGTAGTAGGTTTACCTACAGAGTTAGTGCATAAACGTTTAAAAAACGCGTATGATATCTAAAAGGCTTTTTATATGTACCTGTATTTTACTGGTAGTTATGACTCATAGCCACGCACAAGGTCTGACAAAGTGGTCTTTGTGCCCCGCGTTTGAAGTAAACTACACGGGATATAATTCGCTAATTAATCTTGCTTATACAGCGAAAGAAAAACATGTGCTAGAAGCAGGAGCCAGTTATAACATGTCTGATGGATTTACTACCAATCCAACCATAGGAGTAAACATATCTTATAGGTATAAAATACTTACTAGTGATAGGTGGTCTGCTGCTATGGGTGTAGACTATAGGCGTCAGAAACCACTGGCCATAGTTAATATACAGATGCTTTGTTACACGACTAACCTGGTTTATAAAGCTACTAAATCAATAAGCATTCATACTCGATTAGGATATGGAGTGGCTGCTGAACGAGCAAGATCTGCAGGTAGCTTCACCCAGTCAAATAATATCACAGGTTTATTTCAGATAGGATGCGGATATCACTTATAGCTTTAATAGTATGTGTTTTGGGGTGTTCAGAGGTTCCTCCTGAGACCTCAGATATTAAGATTTTTGGTCACGGAGGAGCAGGATTTGATATCGTAAATAGTGTGCATGCACCTAACTCAGTATCGAGTATAGCTTCAGCATTAGATGATTACCACTTGGATGGGGTAGAGGTAGACGTACAATTTACCGCTGACAGCTCATTAATAGTATACCACGATGTTTTTTTGGAAGGGTCTACCCAGTGTAAAGGGAAAATAAGCGAAATACACTCGGTGGATATATTGGGCTGTAAATACAGAAAGCAGTTCTCGAATACCTATGAGGATGGGATAATATCTTTTGACAGCTTAGCGATCTTGATAAATGATAAATGGCACAATAAATATTTTAGTCTTAATCTAAAATTGAATACCAATAATCTCCAAGAGATGAGGGCTTATGCTAAAGTGTACTATCGAGAGTTACAAAAAATAAACAAGCGTGGTAAGATTCAAACAGAATGTGATGATGCCAATTTTCTATTCGCTCTGAAAATACAAAGTAGAAGTGAAATTGTCTTACTAATACATAATTTGGATAGTTTTGGGTACAAAAATGTTGACAGATTTGATTTAGATGGTATAGTAACGCCTTTTAATGAAGTAAAAGTAAATTTGGCGAAAACTTTGATTTCGGAGTCTAAATATGTGGTTACGTACAACCAGAAATTTGCCAGAGATTATAAATCTGAAGATTTTAAGTATATAACCTCTGTGCAAGTAGATAACCCAATACTAGCATTGAAGTACTTTAGAAATAATTAACTAAAATATAGTACTAGCTTGCTGTAAGATTAAACAGGTGCTCATATTCTGCTAGATGAGTTCTAAGCTTTCTTCTAGCTACAAATATTCTAGTTTTTACTGTTCCTATTGGAATTCCAATTTTGTCCGCAATTTCATGGTACTTATAACCTAATGTATTCATTTCAAAGGTGATGCGTAAATCATCTGGCAACTTGTCAATAGCATTGGCTAAATCTTGCCTAATAAATTTTGATTCACCATCATTAAAGGTATTGAATGTCTTCGCACTATCGATGATAAATTGCTCTTCTTGTGTATCCATAAACGTATTACGCTTAGTAATACGTCTGTAGTTGTTAATGAAGCTATTTCTCATTATCGTAAAAAGCCATCCTTTTAAGTTGGTCCCTTTTTTGAATTTAGATGAATACGTCATTGCTTTCAGAAAAGTCTCCTGAACTAAGTCATTTGCATCATCCATACTCTGTGTAAGTTGTAATGCATAGTTTCTTAATATGGGTTGAAACGATTGCATGTTTTGTTCAAAAGTCAGTTCGTTTTTCATGATTTGTTTAATGTTGAAGTTCAAATGTACAACAACTGTGTGTTTATACAAGTAATTCTGTTTACTTAATTCGCCAAAACGTTAAACAATAGTGTAAGTGTCTCATGACTAATGTTTTATGTAACTATCAGTTATGCTTATATCGGTATAATTTAGATAAATTTGCAATTCATACAGTTAAAATAAAAAAAGTATCAAACAAAATTTGAAAAGTAGATGTTTGTATAATCGATGATAGCATCAGCCACGAGAGTCGAAAGATTTAACGCCGCACACCGTCTTCATAATCCAAATTGGACAGATGAACGAAACGAAGAGTTTTACGGATTGTGTAATAATAAGAATTTCCATGGACACAATTACAAATTGCTTGTAAAAGTAACCGGAGAAGTAGATCCAGAATCCGGATATTTACTGGATTTAAAAGTATTAAAAGATATCGTCAGAGATGAAGTGACTATGCGTTTTGATCACAAAAATCTAAATCTCGACGTGGATGATTTCAAGGAACTTATACCGACTGCAGAAAATATAGCTTACATTGCTTGGCACCGTATAAGAGAAAAGTTAGATACCAAATTAGAATTATATATTACCTTGTACGAGACAGACCGAAATTTTGTAGAATATGCCGGAAACTAAAAACCCAAAACACGATGCTAAGCTGTTCAATACAGTATTAGATACACCAATGCGCCCAGATGCGTTTGTGCTCAATGATGAAGAGAAGATAAAAAAGATACAAGAACACTTCACAGCTATCATGGAGACATTAGGTCTTGATCTTACAGACGACAGTCTCAGTCAGACTCCTAAGCGTGTGGCCAAGATGTATGTGAAAGACATATTTAGTGGTTTAAACCCCGCTAACAAACCTTCTGTAACCTTATTTGAAAATAAGTATGGGTATAGCCAAATGCTAGTGGAGAAGAATATTTCGCTTTATAGTATGTGTGAGCATCACTTTGTACCTATCATAGGCAAAGCTCACGTAGCTTATATGGCTAATGGCAAAGTAATAGGTCTTAGTAAGATTCATAGAATGGTAAAATACTATGCCAAGCGACCTCAGGTGCAGGAGCGACTCACAAAACAAATAGCAGAAGCACTGAAGTCTACCCTTGGCATAGAAGATGTAGCTGTAGCCATAGATGCACGTCATATGTGTGTGGAGTGTCGTGGAGTAGAGGATGTCACATCCAGTACGATTACATCTTCTCTCAGTGGAGAGTTTCTAAATCAGTCCACGAGATCAGAATTTTTACGATTTATTAATACCTAAAAAAAGGATTTAGTATAGTTCCCCGTACTGACTTTTAGTTGATATTAAAATGCTGCTTATTTTAAAATAAGCAGCATTTTCAATTAAAAGTGATTTTCTGCAAGCAGAACAATACCGATGAGGTCACTTTGGTCAGTGTTTGAAAAACTAGAGTCATTATAACCAGTTATAAATAAATGACAATATTCTTTTTCAGCTTCACAGCACGTTTATATCCAGCAAGTACTAATTTCTCTGAATCCGTAAGGTAGTCTCTTAGCCATAGAGCAGGTTTTTTTCTAGTCTAGTTTTTTTCTAGCTGCTAATTAACCGTTTAAAGATGCAATAGCTTCTGCTTGAACAGACTGGTTGCTACGTAAACCAATAGCTATCAGCTTATTCTTTTCTATTTGAGAAAGTATAAAAAGTGAGGTCAAAATTCGACAAATAAGGAGTATAATCACAGACAATGCATATGAGAATAACTTCACACATAATCAAAAGTACAGAATGTGTTCTATCTATTGGTTGGGGTATGACTATGTACTATAATTGTGCTTAGAATGATAACTGGAACGAACCTAAGTAAAAGCTACGGAGAACTGGAAGTTTTAAAATCTGTAAACGTGGATATAAAACAAGGCGAAGTAGTATCTGTAACAGGACCTAGTGGTGCTGGTAAATCTACTCTTCTTCAGCTGCTAGGGACACTAGACAAGCCTAAGGTTGGGAATGTAAGTTACGATGGTGTAGAAGTGTCTAGCCTCAAACCAAACAAGTTAGCTTTATTTCGTAATCAAAATATTGGTTTTATTTTCCAATTTCACCATCTACTGCCAGAGTTTACTGCAATAGAAAATGTGTGTATGCCAGCATTTATTCTTGGTACGAGTAAAAAAGAGGCAAAAGTAAGGGCCGGTGAGTTGTTAGAACTTCTAGGTCTCAAAGGTAGAATAGAGCATAAGCCTAACGAACTATCTGGAGGAGAGCAACAGCGTGTGGCAGTAGCCAGAGCGTTGATGAATAACCCTAAAGTCATATTTGCAGACGAACCCAGTGGTAATCTAGATACAGATAATGCAGAAGAACTCCATAAGCTTTTCTTTAAGCTCAGAGATGAGTTAGGTCAGACCTTTGTGATAGTGACACATAACGAGCGACTAGCCGCTATGGCAGACAGAGTCATTCAGATGAAAGACGGCAGAGTCTTATCACAGGATATCAACTCGTAACTTTTTTATCAGGATATAGAATACATATCAACTCTAGATAATAGTCTATTGTTCAATATTTCTGTGATTCTATTATTCTACTATTCAATCTTTCAATATTTTTGCAGCAATGAATTTAGTAGTAAAAAACCTACCGACGAGTTATAATGCACATTATCTAGAGATGCTTTTTGAAAAGTATGGAGAAGTAGAGTTTGCTAAAATCATCTATGATAGAGTGACTAAAGAGCCTACTGGTACTGGATTTGTAGAGTTTTTGGATGATACAGAAGGACAGAAAGCCATTGACGAGATGAATGGTAAAGAGTTTCACGGTAAAGAGCTAGTAGTAGAGAAAGCTAGACCACGTAAAGTAAATATTTGGAGTTAATACTGGTCTTAGAATTGTAGTTGAAAAGCCCAAAGGACTTATATATAGGACTTTTTGATACGAATGTGTACTGGTTTTAGTAAAAACCAGACCCCCCTGTACTTACAGAACCTGTAGGCTTAGGGTTAATGCACATCACAGGAGTTTTGGAAGAGCTGTTTACTACTTGCTCTGCATAGCTTCCTACAAATAAGTCAGACAATTTAGCACTTTCAGACTTAGTCATAATCATGATGAGGTCTGCATCGATCTCTTCAGCATACTGGATAGTGTCTTGACCTAGGTTATCTGGATATTTTCTGTCGTCTAATAGATGAGATTCGAACTTCACTCCATGCTTAGTGAATATGCCTTCTGCTTGGTGTAGATTCGCTTTTATCTTTTTTAAAGCGAACTCATCATTATCCAGCTCCATTATGATATGGATAGTACTGCCATACTTCATTCCTAATTTTACTGCCCAATCTATCTTCTGACGACTTGTTTTTGTAAGATCTATAGGAGTGACTATTTTATCAAATTTAGGATTTGTTTGCTTTTCTTTTACTACGACTACAGGTATTTGAGAACTTTTTAAAACTCTAGTAGTTGTGCTGCCAGTAAACTGCTCTATACCGTTGGCACCATTAGTACCCATTACTATAGTATCTGTTTTATTCTCTATTGCTATTCTGTTGATTACCTTAAACGGTTTTCCTTCAGCCACTATCGTATTTACTCGCATGTTTGGCCATTTATCGAGTATTTCAGACTTGGTATCTTCTAGTTTATCACGCACTTTATCTCTCAGAAGAGCTATCTCACTATCATTGGTAAACAAAGATTTAAGTGTACTATTGCTCAATACATATAGTAGAGTTATTTCACTATCAAATAGGTCTGCCATCTCTACTGCATAGTAAACTGCATTAAGTGATGCTTCAGAAAAATCTATAGGAACTAATATGATGTGATCCTGAGGTGTTTTAATTTCTGTCATAAAATTTATATAAACTTACCGCAAAGATAAACATTCTTTTAATCGTGAAACAATTATCAAATAGTGAACTCATCGTAAATAACGACGGTTCTGTATACCACCTAGGAATTAGGCCTGAGCATCTAAGCCCAACTGTAATCACTGTGGGAGATCCTGAGCGAGTGGCTGCTGTTACGCAGCACTTTGATGTAGTAGACTTTACCATTCAAAATAGAGAATTTAAAACCAGTGGAGGAAGGATAGGAAATAAAGATATTACTGTGATATCTACAGGAATAGGTACGGATAACGTAGACATAGTGTTCAATGAATTGGCTTTTTTACTTAACTATGACCTAGCTTCCTTACAACAAAAACAAGAATTTAAAAGCGTAGATATTATACGCTTAGGAACCTCAGGTAGCGTTTCCAGTGGAAATACGTTGGATAGTATAGTGTACTCCAAAGCCGCTATTTCTTTTGAGGATTTGTTTCAGTTTTATAACCACAGTTTTGATACAGTGGCTTTTGACGGAAGAGACTATCCTGTGATATCTTGTGATGCATTTTTAGAGACTAAGTTTAATATATACTCTCCTAGCCTTACACTTACGGCTAAGGGCTTCTATGGACCCCAGTTTCGTAATGCTCAGATTGCTCCTAAATATCAATTAGAAGAGATGTTAGATTTAAAATACAAAAACCTAACGATAGGAAATATAGAGATGGAGACGGCCGGTATCTACGGACTCTCTCATCTTCTTGGTTTTAAGGCGATATCTATCAATGCCATATTAGCAGATAGATTAACTGGGACATTTAGTAAGAATCCGTCTGTAGTAGTGGAGCGAATGATAAAGGAGTCACTTGAGATAGTATGCAGTTAAGCGTAATAGACGTACTATCTAAAAAGGATGTTAAAGTTTTTCACCAGATTGCTCGAGATCTGTATAAGGACGACACCCACTTTATTTCTCATATAGATCAAGATATTGATGCTATATTTAATCCGAAAATTAACAAGGCATTTGAAGATGGAGGTGCTAAAAGATGGATAGTATACGCTGGTCAAACCGCTGTAGGCAAAGTGGCAGCATTTTACAGAAAAGACGCACAACAAGCCGGAATTGGTTTCTTCGATAGTGTAGATAATCCAGAGGTAGCTAACCTTCTCTTTGATACTGCTACTAACTGGCTGAAAAGTAAAGGATACAATAGGGTAGAGGCTCCTGTTAACTTTGGAGAGAGAGATAAGTACTGGGGATTGCTAGTAGAAGGTTTTAAAAATCCTGCTTATCAAGAAAACTATAATTTCCCATATTATCAAACGCTTTTTGAAAAGTATGGATTTACTCGAAGTATAGAGCAAACCACCAGCGAGGCGAGACCAGAATCTATAGATTATGATAAGTATAAGCGGTTTTCAGATAGGTTAGTTGAACGATCTGATCTTAGAGCAGAGCACTTTAGGATAAAAGAAATGGGCCGATTTGTACAGGATTTTACGAGTATCTATAATGAAGCTTGGTCGGCACATAAAGATTTTATGCCTATGACTGAGGCTAGAGTCTCTGACCTTTTCGCAGAGATGAAACCTATTATAAGAGAGGACTTACTTTGGTTTATGTATGACGGAGACAGACCTGTAGGGTTTTATCTTAGTCTTATAGATTTGAATCAGTTATTTAGGTATTTGGACGGAAATATGAATTGGTTTGGGAAATTAAAATTCTATTATCGGTATAAAACAGTAAAAGTAAATAAGATTCGAGGGATAATTTTTGGAGTAATTCCTGAGTTTCAGAATAAAGGAGTGTACAGTATTATGATAATGAAAATGTATGAAGTAATGCGTGCAGACCGTTATATACAAAGCACGGAGCTATCTTGGATAGGGGATTTTAACCCAAAGATGCACGCTCTGTTTGATAGCTTAAAAGCAGAGAAAGTGAAGGTTCATTTCACTTATCTGAAAGTTTTTTAAAATTTTTCATTATAGGCTTGTGTAAATGTAAAAAGTAATTCTACATTTGCAGCCGCAATAGCGAAAGAACTATGATTCCTTAGCTCAGCTGGTAGAGCATTACACTTTTAATGTAGTGGTCCTGGGTTCGAGTCCCAGAGGGATCACAAGTAAAGCCTTCTACTTCGGTAGGAGGCTTTTTTGTATATCTTCGTATTGTTTTTGCACTCGTAGTTCAACTGGATAGAATATCGGATTTCGGCTCCGAGGGTTAGGGGTTCGAATCCTCTCGAGTGCACTAAAAGCTTCACATACCGTGGAGCTTTTTGCATGTAGAGCTATTCGAACAGAAGAGTAGGTGGGGTTCGAAACGAAGTACACGAATACAAAAAAAGAATATACAGGAATGAGTCATCCTCTCGAGTGCACTAAAAGCTTCACATACCGTGGAGCTTTTTGCATGTAGAG